>NZ_JAGHQV010000016.1:0-118630 GCF_017744175.1 Thalassotalea sp. G20_0
CCCGGAGGTTTAATGGAATGAATTTTCCCCGGCTGGCGGCTTGTTCATACAATGTTGCCGCCTTCTCCGGTGATGGATGGTTAATTAATTGCTGCTCATGGAGCCAGCCCATGAGAAAACAGGCGTAACCATGGAGATTATCCGGTAAGGGCGGTTCGCTGCCCACGGCCTGTTTCAGCAATTGAAAAGCCTCCATCACTTTCTCACGATGCCGGGGCATATTGTAAATGCGGGTTTTGTCATCAGGTTTGGGGTAGGTCATAACGTTGAAAATATGAGCGAATGCCGTCACCAGGTCCTCAGGTTCCGGAAACGGTTTTGGAAGCGGTGTCTGGCCCTTAACCCAGGTAGCAGACGAAGCAGCCTGGCCCTCTTTTTCGTTTCTGACAAAAACTGCCTGAGCGGTTTGAGTGGTCATTGACACGTCTTTAAACCATGCGACATCCGCTCTCTGGGTAACGATACTGGCTGCTTTACTGGCCGGGGTGGAGGTTGGCTGGTTGGCAAATGAATCGTCTGACGCACCCAGATTTATTGCTGTTAACTGATGAGTCATGCGAGCGTAGTCATAAGAAATAGCAATATGTAATGCCCTGTACAGCACTGCGTGTTCATCGCCTGGTTCAGGAAGATAACCGGGTTTCTCACTTAGGTGCCAAAGCAGAAATTCATATCTGGAAAACAGCAAAACCGGGGAATCACAGGCTGAGTAAGGGTAAAAATTATTGATTATTGTGAATTGACGGGCTACGTCAGCCAGCCGTTGCGCTACGGCAAAGGGAGATGCCAAAGGTTCAGTGTTGGGATACAGGCCACTGTCAATGAGTAGTTTGAACCATTGATCCGACAGCCGTTCCTGCTGGCCAGAACGAAATTGTTTTATTTTCTCTACATCACTGGCCCGGCTGATTGCGCTGTTGTTTAAAGCGTACTGTATCAACCAGGATCTTAACTGGTTCCGGGTTTGCCCGGCATCCAGTATGCTGGCAGCCAGCCACTGCTCATAAGCCTTCTTGCGTTTGCTGCTGGCCTTTTCCAGCAGTAATAATGAGGTATCAGCCGGTGCCTTTTTCAGGTGCTGCTCATGCATCTTCAGCAACCTTTCCGACTCAATCAGGTGGCATGCGCCCAGTGCCAGCAGTGCCCTGGGATTAAGGCTGGCGGGCGCATCCGTCGGACCGGCTTTAACAATCCTGCGCTCGTTTTCAATCAGGGTACCTCCCACCTTTTGCTTCGGATATTGTTGGTGCACTTTCCAGCAGATACAGGCGTATGGTGGTGTTATATCCTCTATCGGACAGCATTCACCCCAGAACCACCGGTTAAACCTTCTTATTCCGGGTTTATCATCAAGCGCTGGCGAGAAGTTGCTGTTAACAGCAACGTCCAGCAGTGTTTTGGCCTGTTCATTAAACGACCAGTGTTGGTTTGCTATGCACATTGACCGGACGACATCATGATCAACACTGACTTTCCTGCCCGCAAAAAAATGCGCTTCGGCAGCCGCGCTTACCGTATCGCTCCGGGCGATAAGTATCCTGTCCATGAGTTGGTTATAACTCAGTCTCTGCACAGTTCGGTCCCGTACAAAACAGCCTGGAGTATAAAAAGCTGCTCATCTGAAAATAAGAAAGCTATCTGGATTAACAATCATGTAGACAGGATAAAGAAAGGATCGTTCGATGAATAAAGAAAAACGCCTCCGCAAGGGAGGCGTGTTGCTATGTTATGGGGTCATTGGCAAGCTTATGGCAACGGTAGTACTGGAATCCCCTGGATCAATGTATAGACTTCAGCGAACCGGGCTGTATCGGTGATACGCTCAACCTTGAGCTTATAGCCCGGCATGACCAGACCGTCCTCTACAGGTTCGCCGTTGGTACCAATAACCGAGAGTTCAAACCGGCCACTTGGTGTGTCCAATGACTCTTTTAAATCACTAACATCAGTACTAATACTGCGAAGGGTGATTTTTTTCCTGGCATAGTTAATGTCCACCTGATTACTGTTACTGGCAATCATTCCACCATGGACTGTTATTTCATCGAAAAATGCCAGTTCGACGGTGTGCCCCATACTGGGATGGGTAATCTTCTTACTGGATTCGGAAATAGTAATCCGGACATATTTTGCCTCCACGGGCTTTTTGTCCTTGTGTACCTTGAATGATTGGCTTAGTTTGTTCCAACCCTTTTCCTTTACATGATCTTGATGATCAACGGCCAGAATGTTGGTACCAATCTCAAAATTTATTTTTCCAGGATACCCAATACCCATTAAGCCTTGGCTCAACTCTACCTCATCAACATAAAAGCTATGTTGCAAATCAATTTCGGCAAAGGTGTTGCCATCCATGGTAAAACCAACCCAGGGAGTCCGCTTCTTGCCATCCACCAGATTAAGGGTGTCTTCCCATGCCGACATATTGTCAGGATAAAACCCTTTCACGGCATTGTCGCTCACAGGTCGGCCATAAGAGAGACTTTCTGCCTGTTCCTGCTTATAGACACGGGAATCGCCGGATTCTGCGGTAACGTTGATTTCATCGGATGGCTCAATAACCAGGTTGTCATCGCCGCCCTTGCCGACAATCTCCATGGTCGCACCGGGCGGTAACAGAACCAGCTCTTTCAAAGCACCGAGCGTCAGGTCCACAGGCATCTGGGTCAGTACACCGGCGTCCTCACCGCTGGACATGACACTGATAAACGAGGATGTCAGCTCATTTGATTCATTCTCTACCCGATTAATTTCAAATGTGTCAAAAACCGCAGTACCATTATCGTTCCCTTCCACCCTGATTGTGTGTGTACCAACAGTCAGCTCAGGCAGATTTTTCCATTCAAAAACCACACGCCTGGCATTATCTTCCTTATTCAGGGTACTGATCTCCTGACCGTTGATGGACAGGGTCAGGGCATCCAGATTGGAGTAAGCCTTAATGTTGGACAGGCTGGTTTCCTTCTGTTTTTTAGAGGCAATGTATACCATCGGGGTTTCTGACCAGGCCGCCTGATAGAGATAGAAGGCATCCTTTTTGGTTTTCCGGTCGATGGTTACCAGACCTTTGTCGTTACGACCCTTGGTATCACCTTCGTCACGGCGGTGCGCGGTAAAGTCATACATGTTCCAGATATGGCTCCCCCAAAGGAAAGGACGATCCTCAATCTGTTGCAGGTAGGACTCGTGATAGAGCTGGCTGAACTGTTCAGTGTGGTCATTGGCTTTGGGCGTATCGGTATGCCAATCCGGGCTGACACCGGCACCGTACTCACTGACGCCAACGATATGGCCGGGATTATCTTCCCTGAACTGATCGATGAACTTGCCAAAATCCTCGGTTGTACCAACATACCAGCCGTCATAGCGGTTATAAGCGTTGACCTCTACCGCATCGTGCAGCGGTGAAATGGTAGGATCAATGAATACCGCTGCCTGAGTGGTTTTCCGATAGGCATCGCCATCAAGGCTCTTGGTATGATCAGACAGCCTTTTGATTAATGCGGCAGTATTTTCTGGAGTTTCCGGGTTTTTCATACTGATCTCGTTGGTCATCCCCCAGAGACCGACGGAAGGGTTGTTATAGGCCTGTTTAACCATTTCTGTGATTTGCTGCTCGGCACTCAATGCATAGCTTTCGTCCATAGAGGCAGCGTTGATCATCGGGATTTCCACCCAGTTAACAAAGCCCAGCTGGTCGGAGTAGTCCTGCATATCCAGGTTATGAGGGTAGTGGGAGAAACGCACGGTGTTGGCCCCCATCTCTTTGATCAGGTCCATGCTCTCCTTGCGCTGCTCATAGGTGGTGGCCCAGCCCACATCGATATAATCCTGATGCAGCGCCACACCTCGCAATGGGTAAGACTCGCCATTAAGGATGAAGCCCCGTTCAGGGTCAAATTCAAAGCTGCGCAGACCCAGTGGCTGTTTTACTTCGTCCACTACGACCCCACCTTCAATCAGCTGCGTGTAGGTTTGGTAGAGGTAGGGATTTTTGGTGCCGTTCCACAGCGTCGGAGAATCCATCACCACATCCTTGGTCATGGTATTCTTTTCTCCTGCAGCGAGTTCGGCGTTCATCCGCACTGTTTTTACAGTGTTACCCATGGGGTCTTGAATAGTGACCAGGACTTCACCGGCAAAGTCTTCTGTGGATTTGTTGGACAGGTGAACGGCAATGGTCAGGTCAGCAGAGGCACTGGAAACGTTCTTCTGGCTGATATAAACACCCGGGCCACCAAAATCCTCAGCGTCGATGGAGACGTTATTGAGTTTCAGCAGATGCACATCACGGTAAATGCCGCCCCACCAGGTAAAGTCAGCCCCGGCATCCAGTGGCAAAAATGTGTCCCGGCCAAAATTGTTATCTTCCCCCACATTCATGGAGCTCAGACGGTTATCAACCTGTACGGTTAATTGGTTATTACCGGCCTGCAAATAGTCAGTGACGTCAAAACGGAAGGTGGAGAAACCACCATTATGCTCTCCCACTTCCTTCCCGTTAACATAGACTGTGGAGATCAGTGCAGCCCCTTCAAATTCGAGATAGTAACGCTGGTCCGGGACCAGTTGGTCTATGACCAGATTTTTGCGATAGGAGGATTGCCCATAAAAATAACTACCCCCGCCCTGGCCATTATCAATATCCCAGACATGAGGAATGTTGACCTGCTCCCAGCTACTGTCATCATAACCGCTGATGACAGACTCCGGGGAAATGTAGTCCATCCGGAATTGCCAGTCATTATTGAGCAGGTCACTCTCCCTGGGTTGGGAGGTAAACCCGGGCTCGGGATTGATTACTGGAGGGGAAGTATCGTCGTTATCGTCGTTGTTACACCCGGCTATCAGGGCCAGCGACAGAGCCGGGATCAACAAATGATGCTTCTTCACTCAATTATTCCTTTATTGTTTCCGGAATGAGATGTTGAAGGCGCATCATGGGGCATTTGGCCTGACATCATACTGACTTATGTCAAGCATTGTGTCAGACCAATTCAAAAGATAACACACAAGTTCAGAGAGTGATCAATAACTTACCGTATCGACTAAATAGTTGATCTTGAATATCAGGTGCTGGTCAACCCAATTGAAGCCCGAATGACGGTGTGTGACTTTTTATCTCACGGCTTTTTATAATGTAGCCTGAAGGGTCGGTATTTTTTGTCCGTGTCAGAGTGGATTAACTTTGCAACAATGGTGCTGCCTGTCGTGAACAGATTGCACTTTCTCCACCAATAATAATGTTATGGAGCAACAGTAATGAAGTATTTGATTACCTGTGGTATCTCGGTTTTGTTAGCCTGGACTACTCTGGCTCTGGCCGAAGAGAAAAGCGAGCACTTCGAATGGCAACTGGTAAAAGACGACAGTGATTCAGGCATTAAAGTTTTTACCCGAAACGTTGCCGGTTCAGAGCTGCGGGAGTTTCGTGGTGAAATGACCATTTCATCCACACTGACAGCGCCGGTAGCGTTAATCGAAGATGTTGCCGTCGCAACAGAGTGGATGCATAACTGCGGTGGCATCGATGCTATCGAATACCACCAGGACCGGGGTGAAGCCATTACTTATATGATCACCAAAGCCCCCTGGCCAGTATCGGATCGTGACACCGTTGTACACTCCCGTACCCGTCAGGATGCAACCAGCAAAGTTGTTCGTGTTGACCTGACGGCCAAAAATGATCAAATGCCTGCAAATAACGATTATGTACGTATTACCAGAATGAATGGCTTCTGGTTGTTTACGCCAGCAGCAGACGGCCAGATTGATGTTGTTTATCAGGTGCATGCAGAGCCGGGCGGCGCTCTCCCTGCCTGGTTATCCAACAGTATTGTGGTTGATACACCGTATCACACACTGAAAAACATGCAGATAATTATTCAGGCCCGGCGTTACCAGAAAGCGCAACGTAACTATATTCAAAACGACGTATAACGTCCTTTGCCGCTGTGACAGCAACAGCGCATAAGTCATTGCCATGTCACAGACGGTTTATCTGGCTGGTAAACAAGGAGCTCACCCGTCGTGATTAATGGCTTTAAGCAGTTGGCGAAATGGCATCGTAAATTTCATTTGGTTACCGAGGGAACTATTGGCGGATTAAACAGACTAAACGACAGCATAAGCTCTTTGTCTGTGCAGAGTGATTAAGTTATTCAGCTCATCTGAACAACAACATCTACGTCTCAACAAAAAGGTCTTTTTATGCTTGATCCAACAGGAAATAATGACACTGTTTATACCACACCATTGACCGGTCCTACCTCTTACAATACCGCTCCTCCCTCTTACAATGCTGTCATGGCAGAAATGGCACAGGAAAGTGCAACATTTAATCAGTCATTAACAACCGTTAACCAGAAAGTTGATGCTCTTATTTTAACGGCAGCTGCGGAGAACAACTGTCAGGCACACCAGATTGTCAGGCCACTGATTGATCATCTTATAGAGCGTTTTCAACTGACTGTACCGCAACTTCAGCAGGTCAGTACCGCTGCACGAAACCCCAATGAACCCGATAATTGGAACTGGGACCAATGGCAAAAGAAACATTATGTACCCTCCTGGTCGGGGAAAGACTGCTTCAGCCCAAAATCAAAGGAGAAAGTAAATAGGGTTATACTTGCACTTCACGATCAAATAAGCTCCGATGGTTCATTTAAAACCTGTCAAAATCTACCTTATGTAAAGGAACAATTTGGTCTTGCCTTAGCTCAGGAGAGCAAGGATTTTCTGGATCTTTCACAGCTATTTAGCCAAACTTTAAAACCACTGACACCATTTATTCGCCAATGCATTGCGGCAGGTTTGTTCACAAAAAACTTTATTAATAAATTGTATGCGATGTGAAGGCCCTGGTCTCAGGTCTGGAATAACCTCAATACCTCCTTCTCCGGTCGTCAATATACTGCCCGGAGAAATCAGGAAACACTGACTGCCGCTATGGCCATGATGAATTAGCCCTGCTCCCTTCCTGACCACACCTTATTTTTAGAATCTCGAGCAGGCTGCTACACTTGCCTGAAATTGCAAGGCTGTTAATACAATGCAGAAAAAAATTCCTGCCAATTTGATCACCGGCTTCCTGGGCTCCGGTAAAACCACCGCCATTTTGCATTTACTCAGGCAGAAACCCGAAAACGAAACCTGGGCTGTGCTGGTCAATGAGTTTGGCGAAGTCGGTATTGATGGTGCCCTGTTACAAGGCTCTTCGGCACGTAATGATGTATTCGTGCGAGAAGTGCCCGGGGGCTGTATGTGCTGCGTGGCCGGACTCCCCATGCAGATTGGCCTTAATATGCTGATCGCCCGCAGCAAACCGGACCGGCTGCTGATTGAGCCCACCGGGCTGGGCCATCCCCAGGAAATTATTAACACACTGCAAGGAGAGTATTACCGTGAGGTTCTGAGCCTGGAAGCGAGTATCTGCCTTGTGGATCCGCGCAACCTTGAAGATACCCGATACCTTGAGAATGACAATTTTCGGGATCAGATTCATCTGGCCGATGTTCTGGTAGCCAACAAAACTGACTTATCCTGCGAAACTGACCGTAGACGTTTTGAGCAGTATGCAGACCAGCTGCCGGAGCCAAAACCAGAAACGGCCTGGGTAAAGCAAGGTGCATTATCCGTAGAGTTGCTGGACCTTCCTCACCGTGATCGTGTGGCGGTTAACCCCAAAGCACACCATGCACATCAGAAAAGCCCTGATCAGCTGCAGACCACCGAAGCCATGGGCCTCAAGCTACCTGAAGGCCAGCTTTTCCTCCGTAAGGAGAACACAGGCCAGCATCATTTCAGCTGTGGCTGGCTGTTTTCTGAAAGCGCTTCGTTTTCATTTGACCGGCTGTTCTCACTGATTCATGCGCAAACTGCCCAGCGATTAAAAGCAGTGGCAAAAACAGACCAGGGGGTGAAAGGTTTTAATATGCAGGATGGCATTGTCAGTGTGATAGAGATTGAAGAAACGTCAGATAGCCGCCTGGAAATCATCAGCAGCGCACCTATGGACTGGGATGACTTTGAAACCAGGCTACAGGAAACCATTATCTGAAAACTTCATTCATGCATCGGGACTCCAACCAGGAAAAAGGAATATCCCGATAAAGCTGGTTACCGCCGACCACTTCTGCAAGAAAAGCTTTTCCCTCTCCTGCCTGCCAGAAAATGACTCTTTATCTTATGTCCAACATTTATTAGACCCAGAGTGTGAACTTTCCTACCCAACATCTTGTCCAATCAAGTAAGATCAAGTTTCATCAACATTTAATGATTTAATCACCCTGTTATTTAATCTCTTGTAATATGTTACTAGACAAAATTAAATCAACAACATATTTATTTCAGAATGATAATAAATTTTCAGGATAGCTGTAATGAATTTTGATAAAATCAACCTCCCTCCTGATTCGTGTAATCGTTTCAGAGCACATTCTCAAGACACTGAAAGCGGGCAAGTCGATTTTGGCCCTTTTCGTGTAGATATATCCCCAACCCGGGCTGTCACTCATTTCTCTCAAGTAGATGGAGCTTCAACTGAAGCTGATAAGAATGATTACACCTCCAGATTTGAAAACGTTGGTACTGTTTCATCTAATGAGGCTGCCAGCCCCCCGAAGGTTACCCCTGCATTGATTGCAAACACTGGCAAAGTTTTTGAACAAAACGAAAAATTCCCTGTTGAGTTTATTAATGAAATTATCGAACTATTAGAAAACAACCATACTTTTGCAGAATTATCCGAATTGAAAAAAGATAAAAATGCACTGATGTTATTACTGAAGCCCCAAGAGGCAAAGGACGAGGACAATATAAGCTGCAATGAATACGTGGATTTAAAAAATATTGATATTAAGGGTATCCCGTTACCAAATATTATGAAAGAGCATAATATGAAGGAGCATAAACTGAAGCCAGGCACTACGCCAGAGGTAGAAACAGTTTACTCATATTGTGATAGTGACTGGTATATTCATGACTATGATGATACGCGGATTGCCTTTGGAATTCTGAAAAGCGGTGACCCATTCCAGTTCAAATATTTTTTCAATGTCAGTAGTCAGAGTTTCGATTTAGATAGCCCTGACCTCATTATTGCACCTGACTGGAACATTCTGATTGATAATTTAGCAGATGACGATCTGAAAATATTTGTAACAAATATGAGTAAATCCAATTCCGCCTTGTTACACGATTGGCTTAAAATCCACCCATCAGTCAGCCTTACTGATACACGTGAAAAATTAAAAATTGTTTTAAATCCCGATTTATTGGATAAGTTTTGTCAACAGGTGATCAATAATTGAGTCACCTGCTCAAAACGGGCTGTTTCACACCCTAAGTAGTTGGCCAAATGGAATCGTATATTTCTGGCTAAGTGGACAGTTACTATGCAAGGCGCAACGTAGGAAGCATAGCAGTAGCTATGTGACCGGAGTTGCAACGCCGCAGAGTGACTGTCCACTTAGTCAGAAAAATATGATTTCATTTGGTTAACTACTTATTCACAGGCCAGCTATTAATGGGGGGGCGGTCGGTATCGGACAGCACAACCCTGCCCCTGGATGTCAGTTTCTTTGCCAGGGAATTTCCCATCGTGGATTTTCCTGCTCAATGCGTCCCTTCAATCACAACCAGTGGCATTCTGCTACCTTGTATGCACCACTTCAGAGAGTAAAGCTGATCATGAACTACACTCAGCTATTTATCTTCCTACTGGCAGCCGGTATGGTTAGTAATTGCAAAGCATCCAATTCAGTGTCCGACCATGATAACGGGATATCAATAGCAATGGACGAGATTAACTGGCAGTCTCATTGGCAGAACAATAACATTGGCTTCCATCTTGATCAGGCCAACCCTATGCTGGTTAAACACTGGCCCAAAATACGCGCAGTACCAAAGGATATGGTGTTCGTTCCGCTGTGTGGCAAAAGCCTTGATATGGTTGAGCTCCATAAGCAGGGACACTTTGTTATTGGCTCCGAATTGAGCGAGATTGCTGTGGATGCTTTTTTTTCCGAGCAAAACCTCAATTACACAAGGCAGACCGCTGGTGAACATGAGTACTGGTCCAGCGAACGGTTAGCCCTGATTCAGGGGGATTTTTTCACCCTGACAGAAGAGAGTGTTCCGGCCAGATTTGTTTATGACCGGGCAGCCCTGGTTGCACTCCCTCCCGGCAAGCAGGAAGCTTATATAGAACAACTTCTGCGTATCGCACCGGATATTGAGCAAATCCTGCTGATCACGGTCGAATATGATGATATTGCCGCAGCAGCGCCACCATTCAGTATCCCACCCAATCGGGTAAAAGCACTCTACGGTGACTACTTCGAGATCGATCTGATTGAGACACGGGACACCAAACCTTCACCTCGAAAACAGGCCCAGGGTTTGCAGGTAATTACAGAGCATGTTTTCAAACTTGACCGGAAGTAGTTTCTAACCACTTAATTACCGGAACCAGCAATGCCAATCCCATCTCCTGCCTGATATCACCAGGCGGGTTCTATATGTCGTCTAAACTCTACTTTTTTATCTGCCATCCGCACTTCTTTTGTGATTGATTGAGCTGTCTCAGGGAGGAACTTTTTAGAGAATGGACAGTCTCAAGCGGTAATTCAGTATTTCTATAATTCAATGAACACATCTAACGTAGGCTCAAACTTCGGTTATGCTTATCCGTGTTTTCAGGATTTGTCAGAAACACCTTTAGCAAACCCTTATGCTACCAGCACACATCGAGGTATGGCTGGCAATTATGTACAGATAGTTAATTCACCCCATGCCAGATACATAAATAATTACGTAACCAATCAGGGCATGCCGACTTCTACCAGACGCTCCCTTAATGATTTTTGCATTTCTTATTCACTATCCACTGAAAACAAACCATCGTTTCCCGGATTCTATGTACAGGCAGACCTTGATGCCATTGTCCCTTGTGACGTAACCAGGAAAGCCGCTGATAATTTTACAAAAAAGGATTTAACCCCAAGAAGCTCTCAACAAATAGCTCAGCAATTACCCTCGAAAAATGCATCAGTCAGTTTTTCTCAGTCATCATGGAGTCCAGCGGCTGTAGTCGATCCATGGAATACAGCAACACAACAACAAGCGTGCAAAGAAACTGGCTGGTTGAAAGTAACTGAACCATACGACTCTGGTGAACTTCTGCTTGTTTCGCGCAAAGGTGTATGTACTTTTGAAAGACGCAGGCCAAACCAGACAAAAAGTAAAGCCAAATATGCTACATCCGATAAACGCAGGGAGGCCAATGCCAGAAGTGCAGCCAAACACGCCAAAACCGATAAAGGCAGGGCTAGCAGGGCCAGATACGCCAAAACCGATAAAGGCAAGGCTAGCAGGGCCAAATACGCCAAAACCGATAAAGGCAAGGCTAGCAGGGCCAAATACGCCAAATCCCAAAAAGGCAGAGCCAATAATAACAGATGTGTAGCCAAATACGTCCAAACCGCTAAAGGCAAGAAAATAAAAGCCATATGTAATGCAAGATCAAACGCCTATAGAGCAGCCTTAAAAAAAGGCTTTAGTGAAAAAGTAGCGAGGGAAAAAGGAGAGCTGGCAGCGAATGTAAAAAAGCAGAATTATCATCACTTCCCTCTCTTCCCGGGCCTTCAGCCCCCCCCTGACTGAAGGAATATTATCATCCCTGATGAAGCTCTCCTCACCTTGACTGGTAAGCAATCGACGCTAAAAAACAGCTACCAGACCAGAGAAGTCCGTGGGTCCAGCAGATACATTTACGTTTACGTAAGGGGAAGCTATACTCAAGTCGTGATTAGAAAAAGCGTCTTTAACACGCTGCCAATAATGAGCACAGAACCATGTCCGAGAGCACGTTCACTATTTCAGAACTCGCCAGGGAGTTTGACCTCACTCCCAGGGCGATACGCTTTTATGAGGATCAGGGGCTACTCAGCCCAAAGCGTAATGGTCTGCAGCGCGTATATAGCAAGAAGGACCGCGTTCATCTTAAGCTTATTGTCCGGGGCAAGCGTCTTGGTTTAAGCCTGGCTGAATCCAGAGATTTGATTGCGCTGTATGACCCGACGTCCCGAAATAAAAAGCAACTCCGGGCAATGCTTGATGCCATTGATACGTCCAGTATGCGTCTTGAGCAACAGCTTCAGGATATTCACATAATGCAGGATGAACTTACCAAAGCCAGAAAGCGCTGTGTTAAAGCACTGAAGGAAAGCAAACATTAAACCGTCTCCCCATTAGATAAAACTCCCACAGCAATAACAATAAAAAGTGAGGAAGCCCCGATGAGCCAATACTCAGAGCTGAATTTCAACCTTGGAGAAACCAACGACATGCTCAGGGAGCAGGTCAGGCAGTTTGCGGCAAAAGAGATTGCGCCAAGGGCCATGGAGATCGACCAGACCAACCAGTTCCCCATGGATCTCTGGCAGAAAATGGGGGATATGGGCTTGCTGGGTATCACCGCATCTGAACCGTATGGCGGCTCAGCCATGGGGTATCTTGCCCATGTTATCGCCATGGAAGAGATCAGCAGGGCTTCTGCTGCCGTTGGGCTCAGCTATGGTGCCCACTCCAACCTCTGTGTCAACCAGATTTTCCGGATGGGTAGCGATGCGCAAAAAGAACAATATCTGCCTGATTTGATTAGTGGCCAGGCCGTCGGAGCGCTGGCCATGAGTGAACCGGAAGCCGGTTCCGATGTGGTCAGTATGAAGCTTAAGGCCGAAAAGAAAGGCGACCGCTTTATCCTGAACGGTAACAAAATGTGGATCACTAATGGTCCTGATGCCTCCACCTACGTGATCTATGCCAAGACAGAACCGGAAAAGAGATCCCGTGGCATCACCGCCTTTATTGTCGAAAGGGACTTCCCGGGATTCTCCAGGGCCCCGAAACTGGACAAACTGGGCATGCGGGGTTCAAACACCTGCGAACTGGTCTTTGAGGACTGCGAAGTGCCAGCACAGAACATTCTGGGCAACCTCAATGGCGGTGTTGAAGTGCTGATGAGCGGACTGGACTACGAGCGGGTGGTTCTTTCAGGAGGCCCCACCGGCATCATGCAGGCCTGCCTGGATGTGGTTCTGCCTTACATTCATGACCGTAAACAGTTTGGCCAGTCCATCGGTGAATTTCAGCTGATTCAGGGCAAGGTTGCCGATATGTACACACAGATGAATGCCTGCAAAGCATACCTCTATGCTGCCGCTGCCGCCTGTGACCGTGGCGAAACAACCCGCAAGGATGCGGCTGGCGTTATTCTCTACTGTGCCGAAAGAGCCACCGCACTGGCACTGGAGGCCATCCAGATACTCGGTGGCAATGGCTATATCAATGACTACCCCACCGGACGCCTTTTGAGGGATGCAAAACTGTATGAGATCGGTGCCGGCACATCAGAAATCCGTCGTATGCTGATCGGCCGGGAGCTGTTTCAGGAAACGGGACATTAAAACGGAGGAGGGATTGTCATGGTGGCACTTACCACAACAATAGCCATAGACAGCGCAGAATTTAATGACAACCGTCGTCAAATGCAGGCACTGGTTGATGAACTGCAGCAGAAGTCGGATCACCTGAAACAGGGAGGTTCTGCAAAAGCCCGGGAAAAACACATCAGCCAAGGCAAACTGCTGCCAAGGGATAGAATCGCCCTGTTGCTGGACCCTGGCTCCCCTTTTATGGAAGTAGGACTTTTTGCGGCCGACAAGGTCTACAACGAAGCAGTACCCTGTGCCGGCGTGGTGGCCGGTACTGGCCAGGTTTCAGGCCGTGAGTGCATGATTGTCGCTAACGATGCCACCGTCAAAGGCGGCAGCTACTTTCCACTCACCGTTAAAAAGCATTTAAGAGCCCAGGCCATCGCCGAGCAGAATCACCTGCCCTGTATCTATCTGGTGGATTCCGGTGGTGCCAACCTGCCCAGACAGGATGAAGTGTTCCCTGACCGGGAACACTTTGGCCGGATTTTCTTTAATCAGGCCAATATGTCGGCCAGGGGGATTCCACAGATTGCCGCGGTGATGGGTTCCTGCACCGCCGGCGGCGCTTATGTTCCTGCCATGGCAGATGAAAGCATTATTGTCCGCGGTCAGGGCACCATTTTCCTTGCTGGCCCTCCCCTGGTGAAAGCTGCCACCGGCGAAGAGATTAGCGCTGAAGCGCTGGGTGGTGCAGACGTTCATTGTCGTCAATCCGGCGTGGCCGACCATTACGCCAATGATGATGCCCATGCCATCCGCCTGGTTCGACAATCGGTATCCCGCCTGAATCTGGTAAAGAAAAGTTATTACCACCTCCAGCCGAGTATCGAACCACTGTATGACATCAAAGAGCTCTACGGGGTTGTCCCTTCGGACCTGAGACAACCCTATGACGTCAGGGAAGTCATCGCCCGTATTGTTGATGGCTCCGATTTTGATGAGTTCAAGGCGCTGTTCGGGGAAACGCTGGTGTGTGGCTTTGCCCGAATCCATGGGCATCCGGTGGGGATTGTTGCCAACAACGGCATACTCTTTTCCGAATCCGCCCAGAAAGGTGCGCACTTTATCGAACTGTGCTGTCAGCGCAAAATGCCACTGGTATTTCTCCAGAATACCACCGGTTATATGGTGGGATCCCAGGCGGAGTCCGGGGGTATTGCCCGCCATGGCGCGAAAATGGTCAACGCTGTTGCCTGTGCCAGAGTCCCAAAGTTTACGGTGATTATCGGCGGCAGCTTTGGTGCGGGAAATTATGGCATGTGTGGCAGAGCCTACGACCCCCGATTTCTCTGGAGCTGGCCCAATGCCCGTATTTCGGTGATGGGCGCAGAACAGGCCGCCAATGTCCTGGTCCAGGTCAAACGTGATGCCATGGAGAAACAGGGTCAGGCATTAAGTGAAGAGGAAGCCCGGGCCATCTGTCAGCCCATTCTTGAGAACTACAATCACCAGGGCAACCCATACTACGCCAGTGCACGACTCTGGGATGACGGGGTGATTGATCCGGTGGATACCCGTACCGTCCTTGGGCTGGGCCTTTCTGCGGCAATGAATGCCCCCATTGAAGACACCCGCTTTGGCATATTCAGGATGTAAGGTGCGCATCACAATGAACTATAAGAACCTGACCCTCGATATAAGTGACCGTCAGATCGTTACGCTCTGTCTCAACCGGCCTGAAACCGGCAACGCCCTGAATAAAGAGCTGATTGCCGAAATGCACCAGGCTCTTGATCAGATTGAGCAGACGCCCACCCGCCTTCTGATACTCAAAGCCAATGGTAAACATTTCTGTACCGGTGCTGACCTCAACTGGATGAAACAGTCGAAAGCACTGAGCAAAGAAGAAAATCATCAGGATGCCCGGCAACTGGCCAGCCTCATTCAACGGCTGGACCAGTTCCCTGCCCCTACTATAGCGGTGATCCATGGTGCAGCATTTGGTGGTGCCCTGGGGCTGATCACCGCCTGCGATATCGCCATCGCCAGTAAATCCGCAAAGTTCTGCCTGAGCGAAGTCAAACTTGGGCTTATTCCTGCGGTCATCAGTCCTTACGTTGTTCGAGCCATGGGAGCACGCCAGGCACGACGCTATTTTCTCAGTGCAGAAACCATCTCAGCCAAACAGGCTCTTCGCCTGAACCTGATTCATGAACGGTGTAAAGAGCAGGATTTATCATCGACAGTCAAAGCACTTTGTGACCAAATCATTCAAAACGCCCCCGTTGCCATGGCTGAAGCGAAAAGATTAATTGATGACATCAGTCATCAGCTGATTGATGAAGACCTCATTAATCTGACCTGCGAACGAATTGCCAGTCTTCGTATTTCACCGGAAGGTCAGGAGGGATTGAGTGCTTTTCTGGAAAAGCGGGCTCCGGGCTGGGGAGAGCCATCAGCCAATAAAAAGCCATCAGCCAATAAAAAGCCATCAGCCAATAAAAAGCCATCAGCAGAGGAGCAACACCATGATTAAACGCCTGCTGATTGCCAACCGTGGTGAAATCGCCTGCCGAATCATAAAGACAGCCCATGCCATGGGTATGGAAACCATTGCCCTCTATTCCGATGCCGACCATCGGGCACTCCATACGACCATGGCCACTAAAGCAGTTTATTCTGGCCCAAGCCCTGCTCTTGAGAGTTACCTGGATATTGAGAAAATATTATCTATAGCAGAGCAGGAAAAGGCGGATGCCATTCACCCCGGTTATGGCTTCCTGTCGGAAAATGCCGACTTTGCCTTAGCCTGCCAGCAAAAAGGCATTATCTTCGTAGGCCCTCCAGCTTCGGCTATCGATGCCATGGGCTCGAAAAGTGAAGCCAAGAAAATCATGGCAGAGGCCGGAGTCCCTCTGGTTCCCGGTTACCACGGCGAGCACCAGAGTAACCAGCAGCTGATGGCTGAAGCCGAACTCATTGGTTACCCCCTGCTGATCAAGGCTGCTTTTGGCGGTGGCGGTAAAGGGATGCGTGTTGTTGAACATTCAGAGCACCTGGAGCAGCAGCTGGAATCAGCAAGGCGTGAAGCAGAAAAAGCCTTTGGCAATGACCAATTGCTCCTTGAACGTTTTGTCACAAAAGCGCGGCATGTTGAAGTTCAGATCTTCTTTGACCAACAGGGAAATGGTGTGTTCCTTTTTGACCGGGACTGCTCTTTGCAGCGCCGACATCAAAAAGTGATTGAAGAAGCGCCCGCCCCCGGCCTGACTCCCGAACTGCGCAAAGCCATGGGCAATGCCGCCGTCGCCGCCGGAAAAGCCATCGGCTATCAAGGGGCGGGGACTGTGGAGTTTCTGCTTGATGGTGATCAATTCTACTTTATGGAGATGAATACCCGCCTCCAGGTGGAGCATCCGGTAACGGAAATGGTCACCGATCTGGACCTGGTTGAGTGGCAGTTAACCGTGGCATCCGGCAAGCCTCTGCCATTGAACCAGACGTCATTACACTGCCATGGCCATGCAATTGAAACCCGGTTGTACGCAGAAAACCCACGGCTGGATTTTCTGCCCACCTCAGGACGCATTTTGACCCTGGAATGGCCAGAGACCCATGGCAACCTGCGTATTGATACCGGCATTCAGGCCGGTGACAGCATCACCGCCTGGTATGACCCCATGATGGCAAAAATCATTGCCAGAGGCCCCAGCCGACAAGCTGCAATAGCACAGCTTCAGACGGCGCTGGCCCAATATTATCAGGCAGGGATCTGCGATAACCGGGACTTTCTCGCCCACCTGCTGGCAACGCCGGCATTTATTGATGCCAAACTCAGTACTGACTTTATTGATCATCACCCTTTTCCCGCTTTATCCCCGGAGCAAAGAGAGCAGCTGTTAGCGGTTGCGGCTATTTATCAGTTTGAATGTGGCAACCTCGCCAGACCGGATAAGTTACTGCCAACCTTATGTGGCTCCACTTTCAGCACAGAATCCCTGGTTCA
Source organism: Thalassotalea sp. G20_0 (assembly GCF_017744175.1). NCBI lineage: Bacteria > Pseudomonadati > Pseudomonadota > Gammaproteobacteria > Alteromonadales > Colwelliaceae > Thalassotalea > Thalassotalea sp. G20_0. Next base: position 17,446 of record NZ_JAGHQV010000016.1, read on the forward strand.
GCTTTATCTGGATGAACAGCGCTGGCTGGTCAGGATCGATAAACATTCCAACCGTTATCGACTCCGTATCGAAGATAAATCACTGACTATAACCGCCAATGTTAACCACAAAACCTGCGGCGCATCAGTGAGCCTCCGTTTTGACACGACAGACGCAGAGAAATTACAGCCAATCATTTGCCGTATAATTCCCCAGCCCGGGGAATTATTGAAAGTCATTCTTCCGGAAATCAGCTATGAAGTTGCACTCCCCGGCCACCCCATGGAACAGGAAGACCATCAGGATAATGTACCTCTTGCTCCGATGAGTGGCTCCATCACCTGCGTGATGGTCAATGAGGGCCAGTCTGTGGTGCAGGGAACCCCGCTGCTGATGATGGAAGCAATGAAGATGGAGCACTGCATCACCGCCAAAGAGTCCGGAACCATTGAGCGGATACTTTATCAGGCCGGAGACCAGGTTGGGGCAGGTTCGCCATTACTGACGTTCATCGAATAAGCAACACTAAAAACATGGAGCAAAGGGATGGCAAGTGATACAGCCAATTCACAGCAACTGCCTGACAGGGTAACGCTGGTTGAGATGGGTGCCAGAGACGGGCTGCAGAATCAGCCGGAGATACTCTCTGCCGGGATTCGCTCTGAGCTGATCAACCGTCTTGCCAGAACAGGACTGAAGCGTATTGAAGCTGGCAGCTTTGTGTCACCAAAAGCCGTTCCGCAAATGGCAGACTCCCACAAAGTTTTTGATCTTCTTCATCGACAACCGGGAATCACCTATGGTGCCCTGACCCCAAACCTCAAAGGTTTTGAGGCAGCCCTGGTCGCTGGCGCTGATGAAGTGGCGGTATTTGCTTCAGCCTCAGAAGGGTTCAGCCAAAAAAATATCAACTGTTCCATTGCCCAAAGCCTGCAGCGTTTTGAACCGGTTATGGCAGCGGCAAAAAAATACGGTTTAAACGTCAGAGGCTATGTTTCCTGTGTGATGGGATGCCCCTATGATGGCGATATCCGCCCTTCTGCCGTTGCCGGAGTGGCCGAACAACTCTGGCAGATGGGCTGCTATGAAATATCCCTGGGTGACACCACTGGCGTTGGCACGCCCCTCAACGCCAAAAAAGTTCTGGAGCACACTTCCCGACATATTCCCGTCTCAGCCCTGGCGGCACACTTTCACAATACCTATGGACAGGCACTGGCCAATGTTTTAGCACTGCTCGAAGAAGGGCTTTCGGTGATTGACAGTTCGGTTGCCGGCCTGGGAGGTTGTCCTTATGCCCCCGGGGCATCGGGCAATCTGGCGACGGAAGATGTGGTCTATATGCTGCACGGCATGGGCATAAAAACCGGGATAAATATGGAGGAACTGCTCAAAGCGGCTACATTCATTTGTGACCAGCTGGGTATACCCTCAAGATCAAATGCCGGGTTGGCATTGAGCCGGTCGATTCAGCCTTCCGGGTGAATTACCACTCGCGAATCCAGAAAAGAATCCAAAAGAGAAAGCCAATGACAGCACTGTGGATACCGGATCAAAACACAATAACATCATCCAATCTTCAGGCGTTTATCAACCGCGTAAAAGAAGTCACAGGTTTGCCACTGGAGGATTATTCTGATCTATACCGATGGAGCATTGAAGACCGCCCGGCCTTCTGGCAACAGCTGGCGGAATTCTACCGCGTACAATTTCATACCCAACCCACCGCTCCCTTAATAAACGACAGTATGCCAGGCGCTCAATGGTTTCCTGACTCAACACTGAACTATGCAGAACACCTTCTGCAACGAAGAGATAATAAAACAGCCCTGGTATTCAAAGGTGAGAATGGCCGTCGCCGAAACCTGAGCTACCGGGAGCTCTATCAGTCAGTAGCCGCAGCCCAACAGGGGTTGATTGAAGCCGGTGTCAAAAAAGGGGATCGTATTGCGGCCTTTATGCCCAACTGCCCGGAAACCATTATTCTGATGCTGGCCACCACAGCGCTCGGGGCAATCTGGTCATCCTGTTCGCCAGATTTTGGTATTCAGGGCGTGCTGGACCGTTTCGGACAGATTGAGCCCCGGCTCCTGCTCACGGTTGACGGTTACTTTTATGGCGGTAAAACCATCGACTGTATGGCAAAAACAGCACAGATTCAGCAATACATCCCATCGCTGGAAACCACCGTCGTTGTGCCTTTTGCCAATCCGGAGCCGGATATCGGGCAACTCAACAATGCGGTGCTCTGGGCTGATTTCTGCCAGCCATCCAATGAATCGGTGAGTATCGTACCTGTCGAGTTTAATCATCCACTGTTCATTATGTACTCTTCAGGTACCACTGGTGCCCCCAAGTGCATTGTTCATGGTCATGGAGGAACGCTGCTACAGCATTTGAAAGAGCTGGGCCTTCATACCGATCTGAAAGCCCGGGATACGATTTTCTACTTTACCACCTGTGGCTGGATGATGTGGAACTGGCTGGTTTCCTCGCTAGCCCTTGGGGCCACTGTCGTTTTGTACGATGGCTCCCCCTTTTATCCCGAACCTGCAACTCTGATGGATATGGCAGAGGCGGAGAACGTTGCCATTTTTGGTACCAGTGCCAAGTACATTGCCGCCCTGCAAAAAGCCGGCGTCAAACCTGCCAGCAGTCATAACCTTCAACATCTCAAAGCCATTCTGTCGACAGGCTCTCCCTTGCTGCACGAAAGCTATGACTATGTCTTTCAGGCGGTAAAAGCGGATGTCCGGCTTTCTTCCATATCCGGTGGCACGGACATCATCTCCTGCTTTGCCCTGGGCTGCCCGATACTGCCGGTCTATCGTGGTGAACTGCAGTGTCGGGGGCTGGGTATGGATGTTCACTTTGTGGATACGGCAGGGACTCCTGTGACTGAAGAAAAGGGAGAGCTGGTCTGTCAGTCCAGCTTCCCGTCCATGCCCATTGGCTTCTGGAATGATCGTGATGGCAGCAAATACCACAACGCCTACTTCAACGAGTTTGCAGGGGTTTGGGCTCATGGCGATTACGGCGAGCTGACCCGGCACGGTGGCGTTATTATCCATGGCCGGGCCGATGCCGTATTGAATCCGGGAGGTGTCCGCATTGGTACTGCCGAGATTTATCGCCAGGTTGAAAAGGTAGAGGAAGTGCTAGAAAGCATTGCGGTAGGACAGGAATGGGAAGACGACACACGCATTGTGTTGTTTGTGCAGCTTCGTGATGGCGTGACACTCAATGATCAATTGATCCGAAAAATCATCCAGACCATTCGCAGCAACACTACGCCTCGTCACGTTCCCGCCAAGGTTCTTCAGGTAACCGACATTCCAAGAACCATCAGCGGTAAAATCGTTGAGCTGGCGGTGCGTGAAGTTATCCATAATCGGCCGGTAAAAAATACCGATGCCCTGGCCAACCCGGATGCCCTGGATCAGTTCAGACACCGTCAGGAGCTTTTTTCCTGAGCTTTTCGAAGTACTGAAGGGCTCACGCATTTCAGGCTGGCCCGTTTTATACGCTTCTCGGGAATTTTCACGGCAAAGTAACGCATCCGGGGCTATTCTACACTGCGGGTTGTTTGCTCTTTGCCGTGAGAATCCCCGAGTCAGGCACGAATAGGCCTTCACTACCCGTGTGGCATTTTCATTATGCTGGATGACCGAACAATCAAATTACAAAGTCTCATGACTGTCTGTGGCGGTCTTGGGAATTTGAGCGGTAGGAAACCAGCGCAATAATTAACGCCATCATGAGGGAGTGATTTTGATACAGCCACCAACCATGCCCGGCAGCGTTACTGCCAGCGCCTCACGACCTGCAACAACCCAGTCTGTCGAGCCACAGGGACGGTGGGGGCGACTGGGTGTGTGCACAGAATCTGACGCCGTACCGTTGTTACAGGACAATACCCGGGAGGAAAACCCGGTAAACGACCACAGTACAATAAAAAACAGACAGCAAGACGTACCGCCGCAGCACCGTAAACCGGCCAGCACAACGCCCCGGACTCGTCAGCTGCCTAACCTGACCATGGTACCATGTGCTCCGTCCGGCCTCACTGCTGCCAATGCGACAGCCACAGCCAACGATCACAGTGACCGGTGGATAGCGGTGCCGGACGCTGCAACCCTGGGCAAGATCGGCCATGACCCTGACTATCCACTCAATGGTACTTACCGACAGACCGGGGATATTGATGGTAGCCAGTTGGGCCAGCCCATTGGTAATGATACTCATCCATTTACCGGCACCCTCCGTGGCGAAAACGGCACCATTTGTAATCTAAGCCATTGTCTGGTGCAAACGCTGGGTGATGAAGGCCGGATCGATGGCCTGAACTTTAACGGTGCCAATATAAGAGACAAAGGCCCGGTCGCGGTAGTGGCCTGTATCATTGCAGACGAGGCCATGGTCAGTAATGTCAGCGTTGACAATGCCCGTGTAGTAGCCCTGGGTGACAGTGCGGGAATTACCGGGGGGGATGTCCGGGGAACGGTGTTCAACACCACCGCAGTCAACTGTTCAGTGGCAACCTCCGCTGGCGGGAAAGAGACCGGGAACGCAGGTATTGGTGCCGGGCTAATTAGTGGTAATGGTAATGTTGTCGATACCACCGCGGTGAACTGTCACGTGACAGCTTCCCTCAGGGATGGAAGTGCAGGCATCGGCGCGGGTACGGCTTTTGGTAATGGCACGCTTGCTGACACCACGGCGGTGAACTGCAAAGTCGAAAACTCCGGAGATTATGGCTACGCAGGTATTGGCGCGGGCAGAGCTGCTCTTTTTGGCATGGTTGCCGACACCACAGCGGTGAACTGTAACGTGACAGCTTCCGGCTTGGATGGAAGTTCAGGCATCGGCGTGGGTGGGGGCGTTTTTAGTTTGGCAACTGTTGCCAACACCACAGCGGTAAACTGCAATGTGACAACCTCCGGCACTGGCGGGGGTGCCGGCATCGGGGCGGGCACGCTTTTAACTGGATTTGATTCTACAAAGATTGCTGACACCACCGCGCTGAACTGTACCGTGGCATCCTCCGGAAAGGACGCATCTGCTGGCATCGGAGCGGGAATATTAGATTCTACAGCCATCGTTGCCAGCACCACAGCGATAAATTGCGAAATCGACAGTGAATATGCAGTGGCTTCTATCAAGGGTGGTTCTGACCCTGATATCTGTAATGTTCGTATCAATGGACGCTGGCAAAACAATACCGTTCCTGGTTGTCAGCCCTGGCTGGATAATTTATGTGCAGGTATTGACTCTGGTCTGCTGACGCCAGATTGTCGGCCTGGTGAGGCACTGGCAAACAATCCTGTTCGTCAGTGTGGGTTCTTCCCTGTCGTCCCGACAACAACCCCAACCACTTCCAGCAATAGCAGCTCAAGGGCTTTGGACCTGAGTCAAGCTGCTATAGCCGGTATTGCCCTGGGCGGTGTGCTTTTTGTGCTGGTGGGGGTTTTGTGCATCTACCGTTACTATCGCAACCTGGCATCGTCTGCGGCTCCGGCTGGCTATAGCCCCATATTGGCCGAGGGCATAGGGGACGACAATCCCGTGACCAGATCCCCCGAGCGCTCCGTGAACCCACTACCCGATCTTGCAGAAGACAACGATGATGGTGAATTAGTGCCGTTACTCCGGTTGGTATAGCATCCGAAACTTAGAAAGCACGCATGGTATCAATTAAGGACTGTTTCCAAGCTCAAAAATAAACTCACTTGCAGCCTTTACAACAGGCACAGAAAAATTACTGCCAATTATTTGCCGTATAATTCCCCAGCCGGGGGAATTATTGAAAGTCATTCTTCCGGATATCAGCTATGAAGTTACACTTCCCGTCCATGCCCGTTGGCTTATGGAATGACCCTGATGGCAGCAAGTACCACAACGCCTACTTCAACGAGTTAGCAGGGGGCTGGGCTCATGGCGATTACGGCGAGCTGACCCGGCATGGCGGCGTTATTATCCATGGCCGGGCCGATGCCGTATTAAATCCGGGAGACGTCCGCATTGGTACTGCCGAGATTTATCGTCAGGTTGAAAAGGTAGAAGAAGTACTTGAAAGCATTGCGGTAGGACAGGAGTGGGAAGACGACACACGCATTGTGTTGTTTGTGCAGCTTCGTGATGGCGTGACACTTAATGATCAGTTGATCCGGAAAATCATCCAGACCATTCGCAGCAACACTACGCCTCGTCACGTTCCCGCCAAGGTTCTGCAGGTCACCGACATTCCAAGAAGCATCAGCGGTAAAATCGTTGAGCTGCCGGTGCGTGAAGTTATTCATAATCGGCCGGTAAAAAATACCGATGCCCAGGCCAACCCGGATGCCCTGGATCAGTTCAGAAATCGTCAGGAGCTTTTTTCCTGAGCTTTTCGAAGTACTGAAGGCCTCACGCATTTCAGGCTGGCCCGTTTTATGCTCTTCTCGGGAATTTTCACAGCAAAGTAACGCATCCGGGGCTATTCTACCCTGCGGGTTGTTTGCTCTTTTGCCGTGAGAATCCCCGAGTCAGGCACGAATAGGCCTTCTCTCCACGTGTGGCATTTTCATTATGCTGGATGACCGAACAATCAAATTGCAAAGACCTATGACTGCCTGTGGCGGTCCCAGGAATTTGAGCGGTAGGAAACCAGCACAATAATTAACGCCATCATGAGGGAGTGATTTTGATACAGCCACCAACCATGCCCGGCAGCGTTACTGCCAGTGCCTCGCAACCATCAACAAGCCAGTCTGTCGAGCCACAGGGACGGTGGGGACGACTGGGTGTGTGTTCAGAATCTGACGCCGTACCGTTGTTACAGGAAAATACCCGTGAGGAAAACCCGGTAAACGACCACAGTGCAATAAAAAACAGACAGCAAGACATACCGCCGCAGCATCGTAAACCGGCCAGCACAACGCCCCGGACCCATCAGCTGCTGAACCCGACCATGGTGCCAAGTGCTCCGTCCGGCCTCACTGCTGCCAATGCGACAGCCACAGCCGACGATAACAGTGACCGGTGGATAGCGGTGCCGGATGCTGCAACCCTGGGTAAGATCGGCCATGACCCTGACTATCCACTCAATGGTACTTACCGACAGACCGGGGATATTGATGGTAGCCAGTTGGGCCAGCCCATTGGTAATGATACTCATCCATTTACCGGCACCCTCCGTGGCGAAAACGGCACCATTTGTAATCTAAGCCATTGTCTGGTGCAAACGCTGGGTGATGAAGGCCGGATCGATGGCCTGAACTTTAACGGTGCCAATATAAGAGACAAAGGCCCGGTCGCGGTAGTGGCCTGTATCATTGCAGACGAGGCCATGGTCAGTAATGTCAGCGTTGACAATGCCCGTGTAGTAGCCCTGGGTGACAGTGCGGGGATTGCCGGGGGGAATGTCCGGGGAACGGTGCTCAACACCACCGCAGTGAACTGCACTGTGGCAGCCTCCGCTGGCGTGGAAGACGCTGGAGCAGCAGGTATTGGTGCCGGGTTTCTTCGTGATAATGGCAGGGTTGTCGGCACCACTGCGGTGAATTGCACGTCGGCCAGCTCTGAATATTCAGGAGCAGCAGGCATTGGTGCGGGGAGGCTAATGGCAGGTTTTAAAGCAGAGGGGCGTCGTGATGGTCATGGCATGGTTGCCAACACCACGGCGGTGAACTGCAAAGTTGAAAATTCCGCTAAATATGGAGGTGCAGGCATTGGCGTGGGTACGGCTTTTAATGATGGCACGATTGCTCACACCACGGCGTTGGACTGTTTAGTCGAAAACACCGGTGAGTATGGCGACGCAGGTATTGGCCTGGGCAAAGCTGTTTTTTTTGACATGGTTGCCAACACCACAGCGGTGAACTGTACCGTTGCCGCTTCCGGTTTACGTGGCAATGCAGGCATCGGCGCAGGGGGAGGCAGCTTTTCTGTGGCAAATGTTGCTAACACCACAGCAGCAAACTGCACTGTGACGACCTCCGGCCCCGGCGGGAACGCCGGTATCGGGGTGGGCATGGTTGGTGGCGGATTTGAATCTGTAAAGATAGTTGGCACCACCGCATTGAACTGTACAGTGACAACCTCCGGCAAGAGCGCAGATGCTGGCATCGGAGAGGGAGGATTTTCATCTTATAGCAATCTTGCCTGCACCACGGCGATCAATTGCGAAGTCGACAGTGAATATGGAGATGCTGGTGTCATGGGTGGTCCTGAAGCGGGCATCTGTAATGTCCGTATCAATGGACACTGGCAAAACAATACCGACCCTGGTTGTCATCCCTGGCTGGATAATTCAGGTGCAGGTATTGACCCTGGTCTGCTGCCGCCGAATTATCGGCCCGATGTTTATAATTTTACGGCACTGGCAAACAATCAACTTCATCAGTGTGGGTTTTCCCCGGCCACAATCCCGACAACAATTCCAACAACAACCCCAACCATTTCGGGTAAAAGCAGCTCAAGGGATCTGAACCTGAATCAAGCCGCTTTAGCCGCTATAGCCCTGGGCGGTGTACTCTTGGTGCTGGTGGTTGGCTTGTGCATCTTCCGCTACTATCGCAACCGGGCATCGCCTGCGGCTGGTTATAGCCCCATATCGGCCGGGAGCACAGGGGACAATCCAGTGAACAGATCCCCCGAACACTCCGTGAACTCAATGCCCGATATTGCAGAAGACAGCGATGATGGTGAATTGGTGCCGTTACTTCGGTTGGTATAGAAACCGAAAGTTAGAAAGCACGACTGTTATTAATTAAGGACTGTTCCCAAGAGGCTGACCGAGAATAGACTGCTATCCTCGCTAATGGGTCGCCTAGGAGGCTGACCGAGAATAGCGCCCGTAGCGAGGATGGCAGAAAATTGAGGATAAAAATTCCGTTTTGTGAGGTGAATAGCGGGGCTATTTACCGAACAAAACGGAATTTTTAGACCAATTTGCTGCCACCGCAGTAGGGCAGTCTATTCTCGGACAGCCTCCTAGACGGGCGCTATTCTCGCTCAGCCTCCTAAGCTGAAAAACAACTCACTTGCTCACGTTCTGGAAAAACGCTTTTCAGAGTGCAGTGATAGCAATCGGGCCAAGGTGGTTCTCGCTCTCTCACTGGTTTTGCACTGACAGTGTTTCTGTATATCTGATCAGTCCTTTGACAACAGATTTCAGGAAAATACCAATGGAGGTGAAAGGCAGCTGCTCGCTTCTAACGGAGATCTGTTATGAATAATGTTACAAATTCGATAAACAATTTAAGTAATTTTCCAACTTGTGCTCTCTGTAAAGAGCAAACAAACAGCTTATTTGGTGGGCGATCGGTGGTCACCGCGTCGTGCCCTGAGTCCCACCAATTCCATCTTGACTGCATTCTTCAACCATTGCTTGATCAAGCCAGGGCTGAGGCCAGGCGGAGTGAACTGCATTGCATTGTCTGTTCGGAGCAACCTATCCTGCCGTTGCTTCGTTGCTCTCAGCCTTTAGCTGCACATGCCTGTCGTTATGGGGATCTGGAAGCACTGGGAAAGGTGTTGGATCTTGATATCGACAATATAGGCTGGCAACAATCTGGAGGAGGCGTTTATGCTGATAATCTGGAGAGCATAATTGATGCCCTGGGAAAGATTGCCGCTAAACACGGTCAGGTTGAGTGCTTGCAATTATTGTGGGAAAAATCAAAAGGGCCACACCCCAATCCTAACTCTGTATTGTATACAGCAGCTGCAAATGGCCGGATTGAGTGTCTGGAGTGGGTATTAAACACCTGGTTCAAGGGGCACCATAGAGATTACATTACCGAAAAACTTAATAAGGCAATGGGTGCTGCTGCAGGAGAAGCTCAGGTAGAGTCTATGCGGTATTTGATGAAAAAGGGGGCGAACGAAGCTGCTGGTGCCCTGCGTATTGCCTCGGAAAGTGGCCAAACTGATTCAATTCGATTTCTGATGAAATCATGGTACTGTTTTGAGGATCTCAACAGTGGACGACGTACTGAGATTTTAAATGAGTCTCTGATGATCGCCACCGCGAAAAATCTCCCCGTGAGCGTACATGTTCTGCTCAACGAGGGGGTGCTCGCTCTTAGTCTTGATCTCAATCATGCATTGTTCAATGCAGTTGGGTCAGGCAGCACCGAGTGCATGCAACCTCTGATTGACGCAGGTGCGGACATTAATGGCAGATTTGAAAAAGGCAGCGTTCTCACGAACGGTTTCACGCCTCTTACCTGTGCGGTCAGTCGTCAAGACAAAAAGCTCATGAACGCAGTCATGCTCGCCGGGGCAAATGTGGATGTTAAAAACCGGTTTGGCGACTGTGCACTTCATATCGCCGCTGGACTTGATGATATTACCTTTCTTCAAAAACTCCTTGAGTCTGGGGCGGATCGCAATGCCAGAGATCAACTGGGCCGTACGGCCCTCCACCTGGGCAACCGGACTGACAATGTAGAATGTGCCAAAACTCTGATTAGGGCTGGGGCAGATATTAATGCCAGAGACTACTCCGGTGAAACTGCACTCTTTGCGGCTGCCAGAGAAAACAATATCGGATACCTTATGACCCTTATTGATGCCAATGCAGATATTAACGTCAAAAACAACAGGAACCAGACGGCGCTGGATTTTGCAAGTGACGTACAATGCGAGCGAGCGCTTATCGGAGCCGGAGCCAAGTACAGCTGGCAGTTAGAGCTATTGGATGTTGCAGAAGCTTTTGAAGATCTAAATGATCTGCAGTGCACTTTATCCTGATCCTTATTCGCTGCTACTTTGGTTTGGGATGAAAACAAGAGAAAAAACGGTTCTTTTCTTGCTATTCTATAGCCATGACTCTGGTGAGGCAGATCATGGCTTGGAGTCTTAAGTCAGTGCCATTGGTCTTCGATCTTGGGCATACGGGTATTCAGTCCCCCATAACCGCACCTTCCCGCCGTGGATCAGCAGCCCCTTCCAGGCCTGACTTCTTTATAACAATGGCATGCAGACCGCTGTTCAGATCACGGACTGATACCTTATACCCCATTGCTTTTAGCGGTATTACCAGCTTTTCCGCATCCGTTCCGGACTCAAGTTCATAAGATCCCTGCATATTGATTCGGTGAGATAGACTAACGGCTTCATCCACGGGTAATTGCCAGTCCAGATGAGCAATAACTGTTTTGACAACATGAACAATTATACGACTGCCACCCGCTGAGCCAAGAACCATATAGGGCTTGCCATCACGTAGCACGATAGTGGGAGACATAGAAGACATTGGTCGTTTACCTGGCGCTATGCGATTGGCTACCGGTTTGCCATCAATAAATGGACGAAAGGAAAAATCCGTCATGGAGTTATTTAATAGAAAACCACCAACCATCAGGCGTGAGCCAAAAGCATTCTCTACGCTGGAGGTCATCGCCACCGCATTGCCATCACCATCAACAATGCTGATATGCGTCGTTGCCGGGAGTTCCAGCGCTTCAACGGAAGCCTGACGTATTTCGTCTATGCCCGGCGGCAAGCCCGGAGCAACCCCTTGCAACGGCTTTCCAGTTTTAAGCAGCCGACTTCGCTCAAGAAGATAGGACTTATCCAGCAACCCCTCCGGCACATTAATAAAGTCCTGATCCGCCATATACATTCCACGGTCGGCAAAAGCCAGACGCGTTGCATCACCAATCAGTTGCCAGCTAATGGGGTTGTCCTTGCCCAGTTCAGGCAGGTTGTAGTGATCCAGCATCCCGAGAATCTGCCCCATGGTCAGCCCACCCGAACTCGGTGGTCCCATACTGCACACCCGATACCTCCGATAGTCCATACAGGCAGGGTCACGTTCCTGAACCTGATAACGGTTCAGGTCACTCATAGTCAGTAAGCCAGGATTATCGGTTACTGAGTTCACCGTTGTGACGATATCGCGACCAATCTCTCCCTGATAGAACGGATCAATCCCACGACTGGCAATAAGAGACAGAGTATTGGCAAATGGCAGGTTTTTCAGCAGATCGCCTTCCTGCACAGGACGGCCTTCAGGATAAAAGTAGTTTCTCGTGTTTTCATAACGCCCCAGGCGTGTCTGATCCATGGCAACAAGGCTGGCCAGTCTTGGCGACACAATAAACCCTTCCCGGGCCAGTTTTATCGCTGGCTTGAACAAGGTTTTCCAAGCCAGTTTTCCATGCTTTTGATGCACTTCATACATCAACTTGAGCAGACCGGGAGTTGCTACCGATCGCCCACCCACAACCGCATCATAAAACGCCCTGGGTTCTCCTGTTTCATCAAGAAAGTGATCCGGCTTTACCTGCCCCGGTGCAGTCTCACGACCTTCCCAGGTGGATAACTGTCCGACCTTATTATCAAAATAAACGACTAATCCCGACCCACCAATACCTGAAGATTGCGGTTCCACCAGGTTCAGTACCAGCTGCGTGGTGATGACAGCATCAATAGCAGAACCGCCCTGTTTGAGAATTTCGTAACCAGCTCTCGCTGCATAGGGGTTTGCAGTAGCTACCATATAGTCAGAGGCCCTGACCAGTTCCTGTTCCGTATTGCCTGTACCCGGCTCGGGCGCAATCTCTCCGGGGGGAATGGCATCAGCAAGAACGAAATGAGCCTGCATCCAGAAAATGCCTGCAACAATCCATGTTATTGGTTTACCCACGCTCCATCCTCTCTTTCGATAGCGAAATAAAAAACTGCCCTATACAATTATCACTTTATGAATATCAGTGCTATTACATTGCAGACTGGGTGAAGAAGATAAAGGCGAAGGGACAAGCCGCAAACTGAGTTACGGTCTGGACAGAACTCCCAGCAAATTCTTAACATGCAATTTGCTGGAGAGTAAAGGTTATGAGTAGAGCTGAATATCAAGTAACCGGCTCAACCCCGTTTTCCCGCTCAGTAACATACTGGTACAGATTTTGGTATACCTCCCATAAATGAGAACCAAAAAGTGGATCAGACATCTGTTTAAGATCATTATCAACCAGTACCAGATCATCAACACTCAATAAGGACTGCATCGCCGGAATCATATACTGGTTTTCCAGTTCCATATGTTCCCGCTGCAATTCACTGTAGAGCGTGTATTCAGCCAGTAGCAGATTAATCGGGATAACCTGGTCAGAAGCAACGGTATTGAAAGCCTCCACAAGCCTCTGGGTCATTGCCGTAATCTGCCGGTGTTGATCCTCAATCATATCAAACTGAACCCGTTCTTCTTTACTGGCCAACCGGGGACGAAGCCGGGCCATCAACCTGGACTCAAGAGGATGGTGAAATGCATCTGGATAGTTATGCATATAATCCAGCGCTTCAATAATAATGTTCAGCTGAGGATTGTGCTCACTGCCTTCCCGGTAACCAGAGACCTCGTAATCCAGGTAGTCCAGCAAGCGTGCCATATGCTGATGGTCTTTGATGATTCGGTCAATCACTGTCGTCATATAGCATCCCCCTTAGATATTTCTTCTAATAATCTTTTTTATAGGCCCAGCCTTTTTCAAGCATTGATGTAAGTCAATTTTTTCTATTTTAGCGAGCACGATGCAATATTTTTCATGTAATTGACAGACAACAAGCTTCATCAGTGGTTTACATAGGCTTTCAACAAACTTTCATGACAAGGCACTCTTTTTATGCCCTGTATCAACAAACGGAGTCATGGCGAAAGGTAAGCTACCGCGCACATTATAACTGGCTCGGAGGTTATTATGCCGAACCCCCTGTACATGCTTGAATACCTGGCATACGCCGGAGTGGATACCAAGCCTCTTGTTGATGAGAAAGCCATTAAGGAAGAGTATTTAAGGCAGATATACCGTGTGGATTCCAGGGATAAAATTCTCGATAACAAGGGCAAGGTTGTTGGTAAATCCAGTAACCCACGACATTTGCATTGATGAGACTCATCTTTTTAAACCTCAATCCGGCATAGTATTACGCAGTACTTCACGCACTGCTCTCTTTATCAGCAGACATAATCAATTTAGAATGCCCCGATGGATGCTTTACTCTGGCTGTCCGGACAGAAACTCCTGACGCTGGAACTTGACTATCCGGATCAAAGCATTACAGACCAGAGCAATCATCACTCCAACCGTATTTATCTGCATACCAGCTATTCCGAGGAATCCAATGCCTTACGCTCGAGAACTGAAAAAAGGCCAGATTGTAGACATTGAAGGCCAGTATTATCAGGTTCGTCAGGTTGAGGCGAAAAGCCCATCTGCCCGCGGTGCCCAGACCCTGTATAAGGTTCGTTTCAATTCTGTTCCCGGTGGCCAGAAACTTGAGCAGACACTGACCGGCGACATTCTTCTCACTGATGTGGACCTGCAGAGAAGAGCCGTAACGCTTCTCTATCGTGAAGACAATGAGTGTACGTTTATGGATTCTGAGGATTATTCCCAGTATCTCGTCAATGCCAGCACAATTGAGGACCAGCTTCTCTATATCGCTGACAATATGGAAGGCCTGACCGCCCTGCTGGTTGATGGCCAGCTACTGGCGATTGACCTGCCGGCATCCGTTGCCCTGGAAATTGTTGATACGGCCCCTGGCATAAAAGGAGCCTCGGCCGCGGCAAGAACAAAACCAGCCCGGGTCAGCACTGGTCTGGAAGTTCAGGTTCCAGAGTATCTCAGTAACGGGGAAATCATTAAAATCAATACAGAAACCGGGAAATTCATGTCCCGCGCCTGATGCCCATTGGTTTCCGGGGATGTTCTCTGGAAACCATATTAGGAATATAAAAAGATATTTTTATTCTCTAAAACAATTAAAACACTCAAAACCATAGATCAAATAGAAATATAATACCTTTGTTCAAGTTATTTTCACTCTTTAGGTGTCTAATGTGTTGATATGCATTCAAAACAATATGTTTTAAGCATTTGGTTTTTGATTATCTAAATAGAACTAAAAAACATTCTCTTCCTATCAAAAACCCAAAAATCTCTTTTGGAGAAAAAAGAACAAACAGACATAAATCAACTCAAGGATTAAAGCCATGAAAATAACAAATATTGCCCAAAACATTTTTCGAACGATTTACTTATCTATGGCAATAGGCTTTATATCCTATTCATCAGCTGATCAGTCCATGCTGATGGAATCAAATGATAGAGCCCCGTTTTTAAACGATGTTTCATCCATGAAATATTATCAGGCACCGGCTTATCAAACAGACCACAAACAAACAGAATTTATTTTCAAACAGACAATAGAATTCAGTGAAGAACGCATTGGCTCATTCATTTACAAAACCATTGATGACCCGGATAAGGTCCGGGACCAGGTTGCAGGTTCAGCTATTCTTTACGGACTGGAGAGCATCGGTCTTGGAGAAAGCGTTAAAGAAAGTATCTATTTTATCAGGCAGAACACCCGTTACTCTTTCAGTGATTGTGGGGAGGTTCAGCTCAGGACCAATAGAATTACTGCGGGCAGCTGCTTACCGGATGGTGGTTCTGTTGAGTTGAATTCCAATTACAATTTCAACTCTGTACGTCTGCAGTTTACATGGCCCCTGTAAATTTAAAGTAGTGATGTCGCTGTTAATAAGAAATGCTAGAATGCCAGCGGCATCAACCCTAATGGTAATCATCATTGAACACCCGCACACTGTACGCACAATATTCTCGCCAAATTGAATTACTCGCTCCCTGGCAACTGGCCACACTGGCTACCGCAGTTACTGAGAGAGCCTGGCCCAACTTTGCACTGTTTTCAGAGCTGGCAGAATTTGGCCATGCTGCCGATGTGAGGCATTGTCTGAACATGCTCTGGGACTATACTGCCGGACTTCAATCGGCAAAAAACTTCGAACGTCTACTTGAACGACTGGATGAAAATACGCCAGCCCCTGAAGATTTTGATATGTTTGGTGTTGAACCGGCGCTGGATTTTTCGGCTGGTCTTAACTGTGCCATCAACTGTGCCATGAAAGCATCCGTTGATGAAACGGCCAGTGCATTAACCGTGTCACTCAGCACCATTGGTAAATTCATAAAACACACTGAAGCACAAGAGCTCAGAGGAACAGAGCTGGCGCAGTACACTGAAGAGCATGAATTGTTTGAGGTTCAACGTCGGTTTATCAGTGAGTTGATCAGCATGGTCTGTCAGCAAAAGAAACCATCAAAAGAATTTACCAAAGAGCTTCGGCAACTTTCTGCCAACGATGGTATCAGTCAACTGGGAATCAGTCTTGATTAAGTCAAGTGGACCGGCATTCGCTGCTGCACCGCCATTGCCGGTTGACCCGGATTACTTCACATTAGAAATGATATCCCTGAGCAGGGAGTAGATCTTCTGCTGGGCGTTGGACATAGCCTCAAAGTTTTGATTATACGTCTGCATCGCCCTTTGCAGCTGAACGGTCTGAATCTGACTGTTGCCATTGAGATTATCCCGGGCATTAATCAGGCTCTTCTTTAACGTGACCCACTCTTCAGGGGTCAGCTTGCCACTGCCGCTGGCATCGGGATAGGTAATCCTCAATATATTACTCAGGAGTTCTTTCTCCTTCTGGGTCATAAACGGCGTGGTACCGCTAAACTCATCATTGACTGACTGGCTGAACGCCAGCTTCCTGCCAAAAAAACCGGATACCTGATTGCTGGAATCATTGGGATTCGCTTTGCTGATGGCCTGGGTACCCCGGCCATCATACTCCCACTGGTGCATACCGCCGGCTTCATACAGGATGTGGCCATCATGATTGTTTACATCCAGGCTATGGCGGTTTTTCGGACGAGCGGCATTTTCTTCAGCCTGTGGAAGTGGTGCATACTGATCATAGGAGAATCCGGGTATAGTACTGGAGGCAGACATGGATTCTATGTTAATTGCGCCCTCATCCATATGGTAATTTATCCATGATCTGAGTTTTGCTGCTGAATGATCCATCACGCGTTCAAAGAACTCATCCACAGACTCTCCGGGGACCATTTTGTAGCTATAATTTCTGCCATACGAGTTATCTTCCCCATCAGTATCCTCCAGCCTCAAGTTAATGGAATAGCCATTGGTCTGCAATTCTTTTTCAAGCCCCTTTATCTGTTCATCACTAAGATCCCTTTTCGTCAGGTCACTTTTCAATTTTAATAAATAATCATCAGTGAATGCCTTGATACTCCCATAATTCTCAGAGTCATAAAAATCCCGGCTTTCGTTAATACTGCTGGGTGAAACTTGTTTGGTTGTTTTACTGGTCCCCGGTATCACTTCCTGATAACTATAAGCGGGAAAGTGAATGTCGGTTTGGATATACTCTATTTCTATATCACCTTCCTCTGCATGGACATAGTTTCGGAAATCCGTTTTGGAGCTATTAACGGCACGTCCAATAAACTGGGAGAGCGTTTCATTGGCGTAGGGCTCATAATCAAACGTTTTATGATAAATCTCATTAGTATTATCTGCGTCACCTAGTTCCCAGTATATAGATAGCCCGCCATCCGACTTTATCTTGGACAGTATGGCGGCCTGTTCCGCTGGAGATTTATTCTGAATAACCCCTTCCCACTTGGAGGATACTCTTTCCCCATGGACGACATCAATGGTGTCGTAATTTTCGTTCTCATCGTAGTGCTCATACACCGGCAGAGTGTTAGCAGGAACACTTACCGTTTGCGTGGTTGTGGTCGGCTGGGTTACTCCCACGTCAGTTGGCGTCTCAATGGTAGGGGCACCGATGGTCATTGATCCGGCAACATTAACATCACTGATTTTCATTCCCTGATTATCCCGGGTAATGATAATCGAAGTTATATCCGCCATTCCTCCGGAAAAGTCCGAGGAGTTGAATGCTTTATCCGGGGCTCCGGCCTTAAAGGTAATCTCAGTGCCATCATTCAGTATATAGGTCATGTCGTTCATCACGGGAATGCCAACTTCCAGTGCATCCACCGTAGCACCGGCAGGCACAGGTATCAGAGTCTGGTTCTGGTAGATTAACTGATTACCATCACCGTCAAGGAGAGTGAAGGTATTCCCACCCTTACCATCCGGCTGGAAATTCAACCCGTAACCATTATCAAGCACAACATTTTTGCCTTTAACCTGCCATGTGGTGGAGGAATAATGGGTTGATCCATACTCGGCAACATTTGCCTTGCCAATCAACTTATTAATGGTATCTATATACTGATTACTTTTATCAATTTCACCAATAATTCGTCGAACTTCTGAGTCCAGCATTTCTCCACGCTCAAGATAAACAGCAGCAATGAAGTCCTGCTGACTCATATCTGCCGGATTTAGAGTTTTTATATCATTCGTCGTGGAAACGCCGTTAACGTTATTCATGCTGAACTCATCCCTGAAAAGCAGTTATTTTTTGTATTGATCTGTTTACGCCCTATACATATCCAGAGCGCTTTTTAACGGTACTTGCTTTCTTCACTTTACGTTGCGTGAGCAGACTGCTGGCACTGTTCAGCTCTTTGCGCTTAGCCGTTGCTTCATTGGCCATATTGCTTTTAAACTCATTATGAAAATTGAGCAGTTCTTCCCTGGCTTTCTGCTTTTGGCGAGATGTCCAATAGTCACTATTGATAAAAGCACGTAGCTTTTGCCGGTCCATTCCACCATTTTTCATAAACTCTTCCTGCTTATCCAGCAACGCTTTTGCCTCCCGGACGGCAGCCTTTGATGCCTCCGAAGTCAGATAGTTGGTTTTTTGTAATTTGGTGACATCTACCAGCCTGAGTTTGAGCGCCATACCTACCCCCGGATAGCCTTTGACCAGATCATTTTGAAACTCTCTGGATACCTATATCGGTCTGGGGACAAATCTGTGTAGGGTCTGTTGAAGGTTGAGGGTTGCAGCACCTGGCAATAACGCATCAACTGATGGGAGCTGTACTATGTTTATATGCGATATTGGCGACTCAGCAGAAAATGCCTAAAATACCGGCATAAGAAAGTTGGCGAAAAAAGTCGGCAAAATTTCTGGAGGTTCTATGGATATTGCTGAGTTCGAATCCATCATGTTGCAGGTCTTAATCAGCGGGCTGGTTTTATTTATGGCTTTTATCGTTTATGACCTGGCCAAAAAATCCAATGCGGGAAAATGGGGTACATTTGTACTCTTTGGAGCTCTCGGCCTGGGTGTCCTGGGTTTTCTGATCAAAACATTTCTTGTTGAGGTGATTGTTTAGGCCATACGCACGATGGCAGATGGCCGGATTAGTAACAGCTTTTTGGCTTATATCCTGGCTATAAATAGCCTAACCAGGACAACCAGGCACTACCCAGACCCAGCCATACCAGCAAATAGAGCGAGCTCATGATCAACCCGACTTTCCACCAGTTGAAAAGAGAGACATAACCAGCACCATAAAGGATTGGTGCCGGTCCATTCCCATAGTGGGTAATAACAGCACAAATATTACTCATATAGGCAAGCATCAGGGCACCTCCCAGAGGGGGAACGCCAGCTCCGAGCATGATCAGCAGAAAACCGGCATACATGGCACTGATCTGTGCTGTGGAGGCGGCAAAGAAATAATGGAAAAAGTAGTAAAGTCCACAGACGGTGATCATTGCCAGCCAGGCGGGCAAACCGTCAAACAGAACGCCAACCTGATCACTGACATAGCTCACTACGCCATAGGCACTGAGGTAATGAGCCATGGTAATAAATGCCCCGAACCAGATCATGGTGTCCCAGGCCCCCTTGTTACCACGGAGATCATCCCAGTTCAGAACACCGCTTGACAGCAGAATGCACACCCCCACCATGGCAACCAGCGTCGCTGAAAAGCCCAGCTGCTGGCCAAATATCCAGAGCACAAGCAGCGCCAGGAATGTACCGGCCATAATCCATTCATCCCTGGTCAGGGAGCCCAGGCGGTGAAGTTCATCCTGTGCCACCTTGACGGCCATGGGGGTTTCTTTCAATTCCGGCGGGATAATGCGATACAGGCAAAGTGGCATCAAGATAAGACAGACAATACCGGGTAACAATGCCCCCAGGGCCCACGTCGCCCAGCTCAACTCAATACCCTGATTGCCAGCAAGCTTGACCACCAGTGGATTACCCGCCATGGCGGTCAGAAACATGGTGCTGGTGATGGCATTGGCATGGAAGACGATCATCAACAGAAAAGCCCCCATCCTTTTGGCAGTGGCTCCCGGTTTACTGTCATAGACCGTGGCGATGGATTGCATAATGGGGTATACCACAGCACCTGCGCGAGCCGTGGTACTGGGCATTGCCGGGGCAAGCAGCATATCCGTCAGGGTAAGTCCGTAACCCAGCGTCAGGGTTTTCTTCCCCATGATACGCATGAAGCAGTAGGCAATTCTGAGCCCAAGCCCGGTTTTTATAAACCCGTGAGAGATGAAAAACGCCAGCACCACCAGCCAGGTTACGGGATCACCATAACCCGCCAGTGCCTGCTTGAGGGTCAGCGTTTTGGTCAGTCCCAGAGCTGTCACCCCCATCAGTGTGATTGCCGACATGGGCATGGGGGTGACCATCACCCCCAACAGGGTGCTGATAAAAATAATCAGCATATGCCACCCCTGCAGATCCAGACCTTCCGGAGCGGGTAGCACCCAAAGACTCCCCCCCAATAGCAATGGAGCTAAATAACTGATAACTGATTTCAAATCAGTTGCCCGCTGCTGAGGGTGATCACAGCTTGCTGGTGGTGTACTCACACAACCCCCTTTTAAATGGTTAAGGCCATAGTCTAGTCCACAGGTTCTCCTGCATTTATAATTCTGACTTTTCTCATCAGTGATTACCCATGCAGGCTTCTGTTATACGCCCTTCCAAAAAAAGCCGATTATTGCTTTTTAATAAACCTTACGGTGTCCTGACCCAGTTTACGGACCAGGAAGGACGGCAAACCCTGAAGGATTTCATTAACATTCCCGGCATCTATCCAGCGGGCAGGCTGGATCGAGACAGCGAAGGGTTATTACTGCTGACGAATAATGGTCAGTTGCAAAACCTGATTGCCTCACCTGAGCACAAAATGCCCAAAACATACTGGGTTCAGGTGGAAGGAATCCCGGACGCTCAATCCTTAGACCATCTTCGTACCGGAATAGTTCTGAACGATGGCCCTACTCTCCCGGCCCGGGCAGAAATCATTGATGCTCCTGATGTCTGGGAAAGAGTGCCGCCCATACGGGAAAGAAAGTCGATTCCGGATTGCTGGATTCAATTAACTATAAAGGAGGGTAGAAACCGTCAGGTAAGAAGAATGACCGCTGCTATCGGCCATCCAACACTCAGGCTGATTCGCTGCCAGATAGGACCATGGAAAATTGACGACCTGCAGCCGGGTCATTGGCGTGAGCTGGAAATCCCTGCTTCACTGAAAGACAAACTCAATACAAACAGATCCAAACGTGTAAAGTGGAAAACCTCAGGAAAGCCCCGTCACTGGAAGACGTAATTCTTCAGCACTATTTACCGGTCAGCAGAGCGGCATTAGCCATTACCCTGACAGCCATCACTATTTTGTCTCTATTGCCAATAGATAACTTCAGAGGTGTTGACCTGACATTCTGGAGGCTGCCAGTGGCTGCTGACAAAGTAGCCCACTGCCTTGCTTTTCTGGTTATTTCCGGCCTTCTTGATGGCTTTTGTTATCAGGACAGTTTCAACCTGAAAAAAGCATCTATCGCAGCTTTATACGGCATGTGGATTGAAGGCCTGCAATCCCTTACCGACTATCGCCACCCATCGTTCTGGGATATCGTCGCAAACTGCTTTGGCATCCTTATGTACTGGTTATTGATTCCAGCATTTAAAAGAACGCCTGTATTAAGGGTTCGCTGGGCGTTTAAGGAAACACACCCAGGAGATAACAACGGATAATTACATCTAACCGATCCGACGTTATAGCCTTTCGGATATGGACCAGGAGAAAGGATAGAGTGATCAAAGAGCACAGCTGAAATACTCCCCCCCGGAATCCATAAAGAGCCAGCTGTTTTGCTGACCAAAGATTTCGTCAAATTACCTGACTTAAGAAAACCCGCAAACGTTCATTCTCCGGTGCCTGAAAAAAAACCTCCGGCTCACTATCCACCAGTAACTCACCGCCGTCCATAAACAGGACCCGATCAGCCACCTCCCGGGCAAAGCCCATTTCATGGGTAACCACCACCATGGTCATCCCCTCTGCAGCCAGCTGTTTCATCACATCCAGCACTTCACCAACCATTTCCGGGTCAAGGGCACTGGTGGGTTCATCAAACAGCATAATCCGTGGCTGCATGGCCAGTGCCCTGGCGATGGCAACCCGCTGTTGCTGTCCACCCGACAGTTGCGGAGGAAAACTGGCGGCCTTATCCGACAGCCCTACTTTCAGCAGAAGGGCTTTTGCCCGCTCCTCTGCTTCAGTGCGGCTGATGCCACGAACCTTCATGGGTGCCAGGCAGATATTATCCAATACTGACAGGTGGGGGAACAGATTAAACGACTGAAAAACCATTCCCACCTCTTCCCGGAGTTTATTCACATCCCCGGGCGTGGTCAGGGATATGCCATCAATAACAATGTCACCCGCATTAATGGTTTCCAGCTGATTCAGGGTTCGCAGAAATGTCGACTTACCGGAGCCGCTGGGGCCAATGACCACAACGACCTCACCCTCCTGAATATTCTGATGAACATTTTTCAGAGCGTGCACCCCGTTGGGATAGACCTTCTCAACCCCGGTGGCCCGGATAATGCCCGCTGCGGACAAAGAACCTTCAGTCTCTGACGGCATATCTCACCTCCAAACGACGGACCAGCCAGGAAAGCATGGCGGTCAGAACCAGATACAACAGGGCAACACTGAACCATACTTCAAACGGGCTGAATGTCACACTTACCACTTCCCGTCCAGCCTTGGTAAGGTCTGTCAGCGAGATAACGGAAACCAGCGAAGAATCCTTGATCAGGTTGATAAACTGGCCAGCCAGTGGTGGCAACACCCTCTTAAACGCCTGCGGTAGAATGATATAGCGCATGGTCATGCCACGGCTCATCCCCAGACTTCGTCCGGCCTCCATCTGCCCCCGGCTGATAGATTCGATACCGGCCCGGATGATTTCTGCCACATAGGCTCCGGTGAATACTGACAGCGCCACCACACCGGCGGTGAATCGCTCCAGATCCATAACAGTGCCAATAAAGAAGTAGACAATGAAGATTTGCACCAGCAGGGGCGTCCCCCTCACCAGCTCAACATAAACAGTCGCAAGGTGACGCAGTGCCGGATTGGGTGATATACGCGCCAGACCAGCCAGAGCCCCAAGAACAATGGCAAAAACAATAGACACCAGGGAGAGCTTGATGGTCATCCAGAGTCCATTGGCCATCGGTCCCGGCTGCCAGTGATAGTTGACCGCCAACAGGTCACCTGCAAAGATCAGGTCACCGTCATTGACAGCCATTTCCTGATAACCGACAACAGTCATACGCTCACTGTCGTCAACATCATTGATGAGGTTTAACTCTCCTGCTTCATTACTTTGTATGGTGCCATCAAACTCCGCACGAAGTTCATCGCGGGCCTGATAAACAATGTACTGGGGAATTCGATCCCAGCGCCAGATATAGTCAATCGCTTGACTGGACTTGTAGATACCCAGACCCAACAGCAGCAATATTGCCGCAAAAACCAGATTCCACAGAACCTGGTTCGGCGGCTTTTCCATTTGCAGAGGCTGGCCTTTCACGGGTTTACCCTGCAGCATCAACCGTTACTTCAGGGTCTTTTGCCATGCGGAACTTTCGAACCACTTGGCATAAATTTTATCGTAAGTACCGTCACCCTGAATCTGGGTCAGGAAGTTATTCAACCAGTTAACAAAGTCCGGGTCCCCTTTGCGAACGCCCCAGGCCAGCGGCTCATAGGTGAAAGGAGTGTCCAGGTGAACCAGTTTGCCCGGATTCTGGCTGGAGTAGACCGCATTAAACGGCAGGTCATAAATAAAGGCATCTGCCTTGCCATTCATCACTTCGATGGCACCTTCAGATTCGGTTTCAAACAGTCTCAGCTCTGCCTTACCGAGGTAACGCCTGGCCGCCAGATCACCGGTGGTTCCCTGCTTGGATACCACCGTATATTTCGAGTTATTCAGATCTTTATAAGACTTGATTTCATTCTCCAGGCCATTACGCAGCAATACACTCTGGCCAATGACAATATAGGGGTTGGCAAAGTTAATCTGCAGGTTACGCTGGGAAGTCAGGGTCATACCGGACATGATAATGTCGAACTTATCCGTCACCAGAGCCGGAATAATGCCATCCCATGCGGTATTAACAATTTCCAGCTCTACGCCCATGGACTTGGCCATCTGCCGGGCAACGTCCACATCAAAACCAACGATCTTACCCTGCTTGTTGGTCATTTCAAATGGCATATAGCCGGCATCCAGACCAACACGAAGCACCTTGCGCTCCATGATCTTGTTCAGCGTGGACTCTTCCCATATCTGGTTATAAGAGGCAAAAAGCGAGGAACTGAACGCCAGCAGAAATGCCAGCATGGCGGTAATTTTTTTCATTATAACTCCTGTCCGCAACCAGATATCCTGTACCACTGGTGCCAGAACTTTTTTTATCATTATGTACGGCGAATCCCTGACCGCTTTAACCTCGTAGTTATCTGGTTATACGAGGAGAACATTCTGCATTGTACATATACTGTCGTTTTTTACCAACAATACCAACCCAACCTGTCAACATCCGTAACCCCCTATCGCCAGTCTTGCTGCAAATACCCATGCAACCTGCTTTTTGCCTGATCATGAAAGCAGAGAGAGGGTGGATTAGATAAGGTTGGCTGCTTATTGCGCTGTATACCGATAAAAAGATCCTGTCCTTCCTTTATCATTTGGGAGAACTCGGCAGATGACTTCGCAGTAATGGCGTCAGCATCCAGAATAATTGACGGAGGCTGACCATTTCTGAGCAGCTCGCGGTTGATCAGGTAAATAATAGTTCTGCCATTTCCGTCAAGAAAATAGTGCAAAAGCATTAATCGCTTTGCCAGTCTGGCAGTGGATAAGCGAACGTCATCCGGAGTCGGGGTGCTATGCAGCGCCTTTCTATGGTCAACCAACACGTTTATCAATACATTTTTCTTGCGAATATTACCTTTGTCAGGCTCATCACAATAGGCTCTGACCGTAACTTTACCCGGTTTTTCATGATTTGGCGCATGGTAGCCACAAATATGAAAAATTGCGTGATTGTCAGGAGAGAGTTTATCCATACCCCGGTATTTTTTATCGCAGCCCTGAACAAATAACATCATTTCCAGGTAACCAGACTGCGTGAATTTTTCTTTCGGAATATCAAATACATGTGATACAGCACAGTCATAAACTGGAGATATAGGTTCACCATACCAGGACTTGACATCCTTAGTCAGACGTTGATGAATCTGATTCAATATCAACAAATTCACAGGTTCAAGATCACCACGACGGGACTGCTCCAACAAACCGGCAAAGGCCTGGCAGAGATTATGAACCGTATTGGCATCATAATTTTGGGCATCTACCCCCAGATAATAGTCTTCCTTCGAGCCAAACAGCATTGGAAAATAGCATGCTGGAAACCCCCGGGTAAGCCGATTTCTGTCCATTGCAACCTGTAATTCCGGAAGGGATTTTCTATGGCTGATGATTCCATCAACTATTGCGTCATAACATCCATCCGGATATTTTCTATAAGCCTTAAGAAGATGATCAGCTGTAGTTTTCCTGGAACTATCCAGCCCGGAAAACGTGGCTCTTATCAGCTGGAAAAAAACAGTCTTCACCGCACTGTCTTTTAAGGCATCACCTGCCAGCTCATAATCGCTGTCTGTGGCAGGTTCTCCTTTTGCCACAAGAGCATCGATCAAAATCCCTGACACAACAGGAAAAAATCGGATAAATCGAGGGGTAAAACTTTTATCACAGTCAGGATTTGCTGGCTGCACAAATTGCCTGCAAAACTCAATGTCATGTTTCAGGAATGCCTGCAAAGCACACTGAACCCTGGTTTTCACTTCTATCTTTTGCGCAGAGACTGGTTGAGTAACAGTACCGATAGCTGAAAACCTCTCAGCCAAACGCTGCATCCTGCCGTCTTCCTGCAAATTTGAGCCAGAATCAGCGCCTGAAAGGTCATCATGTTCACAGGGGGTAACATGGTAAGAGCCCATCCTGCCACCCGCACGTTCTTGCTGATAAGAATGGTAAGTTTGAACAATGCAAGAGTCAGGCAAGCCTGAAATTTTATCGCTATCCATATAACACCGACTGCTCTTTTCAACATAGCCAGTGTTGATATTAAAAAAACCAAAAAGTTCAAACTAAATCAAAGATATTCAGGGGATAATGGGCGAAGACATATCTGAAAATATCCGGGTTAAAAAAGTACTGCCGGCATCGCCGGCAGACTTGGACAGGACGTGTTATACAACAGCCATCAGGCAGCTAAAGCACCCATGGCGTAATGGCTGCGAAGCTCCTGAATACGGTGCATGTAGTTGTTGTATTCAGGTGATCCGTGATGTGCATAGTGCATGTTCTTGAACAGGCCGGTCAGCTTGATAAAGTAATCACGCACCTCTTCTTTCTCGCTGAAGTTGTACTGCTGACGAATCAGGCTCACCACCAGGTCAAAGTTTTCCTGCTGACGATGGATTGGGCAGGAAGCGTCCACATCGTCAAAAGCGTCCTGCTGCAGATAGACCATGTCCAGCATGTAAGACTTCTGGAAAGTCACGTAGTCTTCCAGAGTAATACCCTCTTCACCAGTTACCTGCATCATCTGGTTGATGCTGTCACCACGCACCAGCAGTTCCTGCATTTCCCGGACGTTGCTGACCCACTCTGGTGACAGGTTTTTCGAGTACCAGTCTTCCAGCTGATCCAGATAACGGGACCAGGAGATCAGAGGATCGATCGCCGGATAGAAACGCTTGTAAGCACGATCATAAGACAGACCAAGGAACGCCTTTACGGTACTCAGGGTGGCCTGGGTCACCGGCTCTTCAAAGTTACCACCAGCCGGTGATACAGAGCCAATCATGGTCAGGGAACCTTCGTCGCCGTCTTCGTTGCGAACCACACCACAACGCTCGTAAACCCCCTTGATGGCAGAGTCCATATAGGCCGGGAAGCCTTCTTCACCGGGAATTTCTTCCAGACGGTTAGAGGTTTCACGCATGGCCTGAGCCCAGCGGGAAGTAGAGTCAGCCAGGGCCAGCACGTTGTAACCCATCTGGCGATAGTACTCACCCAGTGTCAGACCGGTATAGATAGAGGCTTCACGGGCAGCCACCGGCATAGACGACGTATTACAGATAATAACCGTACGATCGATAAGGGCACCACCGGTCTTGGGGTCCTGCAGGTGCGGGAACTCTTCGATGGTTTCAACCACCTCACCGGCACGCTCACCGCAGGCAGTGACAATAACGATATCCGCGTCGCAGTAACGGGAGAAACCGTGCTGCAATACTGTCTTGCCGGAACCGAAAGGTCCGGGGATACAGCCGGTACCACCACGGGCAATCGGGAAGAAGGTATCAACAATACGGGTGGTGGTGATCAGCGGCTGGTTAGGGTAAAGACGCTCGGTCTTGCCTTTTGCGGCCAGCGTTTCAGCGATTGACTTACGCACCGGCCAGCGCTGGTACATGGTCAAGGGAATTTCTTCACCCTTATGGTTTTTCACCCGAGCCACGATAGTGTCAACAGAGAAGTTGCCTTCCTGAATCCAGACCACTTCCACTTCACCCACGGTATCAAACGGAATCATGATTTTGTGGGTAAAGCGACCTTCCGGAACGGTACCAAAGGTTTCACCGGCACGGAGTTTATCGCCGATTTTAGCCACGGCAGTAAACGCCCAGTTATGGGTACGATCCAGGGACTCAACCTGAACACCACGCTGCAGGAAGCGACCATGCAGATTCGCCAGACGCTCCAGCGGGTTCTGCAGACCGTCGTAGATCATGCTGAGAATACCAGGCCCCAGATCCACAGACAGCATGTGCCCGGTCTGAATGATCAGGTCACCGACAGCAACACCACGGGTTTCCTCAAACACCTGAATATCCGCCGTGTTGCCACGAACACGGAGAATCTCGGCCATCAGCTGCTCTTCCACCGCTTCATTGGCGCGACGGCTTGGCAGTACATAGACCACCTCGTTCTTAACCAGCGGCTTTTTCGCACCATCTTTGCCACTGATGCTTTCGATGGTGATGATATCACCCATCACCGCTACCACCCGGGCAGAGGTCTGTTGCATCAGATCTGTTTTTGTCTGTTCAGTCATGTGTATAACCGTTGTCGTTTAATCCGGGGAACCCGGCAATTGGTGGGCAAATTCCCCTAATGCCTGCTGGGTCAGCTCATTAAACCGAACCACTGCCTGTTCACCATTGTAGGAGGTCCAGCGTGCCACCAGGTTCCAGCGCAGCAGATAGATCACCACGGCTTCAAAATCGAAACGGTGTCTGGCACCAAGCTCGTTCAGCTTGTTCCACACCGCTTCCATCACTGTTTTTTCCAGCGTCAGGTAGTCTTTTTTACTCAGGCATTCAACCGCCACCGGAATCCAGGGGAATGCATGCTGCAAACCGAGGGTGGGGTGATTCCAGTTATGGCGGATGTAGGCATAGCGGCTACCGTAACTCCATTTCGCGGACGTCGGAGCCTGAATACCATTGGCCTTTCGTCGCAAGGCGGCAGCAATGGTTCGCATATCCAGACGCCAGTTCACCAGCTCTTTCAGATCAGGACTGTCCAGCTCCTGCAACAGGCGCTCTGCCAGATTGATCAAATACGCTTCTTTGATCTCTTCGCCCAGATGGCTCCAGTGCACCAGCTGTTCCACCTTAACCAGTGTTTCACGATCTGCCGTGGACAACATGGCCAGACGGCGGTCCAGCTGAATGCGTGAGATAGGCGTAATCTTGCTGTTAAACAGTGAGTCAATATGCGGCAGCGATGTCAGCAGGGTATAGTAGGCATTTTCAGCCATTGTATTCTCCTTGGGGAGAGTAATCCGGGTTTTGCCATTTTTTTGCCACGGAATCACGGAGACACAGAGAAAAGAAAACCTGATAAAAAAGCTCTTTCTCCGTGTCTCCGTGTCTCTATGGCAAATGGCATTTTGAATTCCCCCCCTTATACGAACGGGTAGCGGGGGTTTCCCTGCCACCAGAACTGACACCAATTATTTAATAATGCCTTCAAGCAGGGCACGGAAACGTGGCTGCAGGTGCTTCAGCAGAACCGCAGCAACGGCTTCATCAGTCAGCTCGACCTGGATATCCTTATCTTTCAGACGAAAGGCAATGCCACTCTGGCCAGCACCACCAACGGTGAACGTTACGCCATCCTGAAGCATCTCACTGGCCCGCTTCATGGCGAACTCCAGCAAACCACCGGCCTTGAGCAGCTCAGGTTTGTCACGCAGTTCATCCACACCAATGACTTTTCTGGGCAGGATCACTTCGATGTTGTTTTCGCCGCGCAGATTGTTCTGGCCAGCCACTTCCAGAATCATCCCTTCCAGCAGCTTGTCGCCTTCCATGGAGTGGCTGACCACTGCACGGATCTGGTCTGAGAATTTTTCCAGCAGATAGTCTTTCAGCTCAAGGACGGCATTTCGCTCAGCCAGCTGCAGCGCTTCTTTGCCTGCCCTGGTAATAAAATCCGCTTCCTCACGGGCCTTGCCAACAATGGCACTGGCGCGTTTTTCGGCATCCGCGATCAGCTCGGCGGCTTTGGCTTCAGCGTCAGAAATAATCTTGCCCGCTTCCTGGCGACCACTGTCGACGCCCTGGTTACGCAGCTTTTCGATCAGTTCCTGAACACCGACGGAAACGGTTTTCCCGGTTTGTTTTTCAGGAGTTGCTGTACTCATTATCTAATCCTGTATTTGCTTATGGGCCAGTATTTTTTGAACCACAAAGCTCACCAAGTTCACAAAGGAAAGAAATAAGAAAAGCTTTTCTCCGTGTTCTTCGTGTCCTTTGTGGTTCCAAATCTTTTACCCATCATCAGGCGGCGATGCCCTGGCCCATAACCAGTGCGAATACGAAAGCAAATACCGCAAAGCCTTCTACGATCGCTGCAGGTGCAATCGAAAGACCAAATACTTCCGGCTTGTTCTTGGAAGCATTGATGGCCGCAGCAACCGCCTGTCCCTGGTAGACGGCAGAGTACATCAGGGCAACACCGGTCAGCAGACCAATACCAAACAGACCAGGAGCGCTGGTCAGAGTGACGCCGATGCCACTCAGGGTAAACATGATGACAATGCCGTAGATAACCTGGGAAGATGGCATGGCCGAGAGACCGACGAACTTACCGTAGCCGCTCTCCACATCCAGCATCGCACCACAGGCAGACTGTCCGGCGACAGAACAGCCGATTGCAGAACCCACTGCACCCAGAGCAACCGGTGCGAAAACACCTACCCAACCCAGTGCGATAATCAGTGCATCCATTGTTAATCCTCTTTACTAAAAGTTGTTTGCTGGTTAAAGGTCGTTCTTTGGTTAAAGACTTTAAATGGGTAGCCTTCGTCAGACAGTCCCCAGTTGACAAATTCAATGACGTTAAGACGCATGCCGTGAACCACACCGCTCATGATGCACAGGGCAAAATTCAGCAGGTGACCCAGCAGCAGAATGATTCCCGCAAACAGCACTCCGGTGACGGGGCTGGAATTAAGAACGTCCATGGCCAGAGAGTTAAACGTCATGGCCAGGGATGCACCGGACAGGCCGAGGGCAAACAGGCGCATGTAACTGAGTACATCACCAAAAGCACTGGTAATGTTGTAGACGGCTTTCAGGCCATCCAGCATTCTCAGAATAAGGTCCTTGAAGGATGTCACTTCGCGGCTGCTGGAGAACAGGAATACCAGCAGGGCACCGGCAATCATCAGCCCCGGGCCAATGGTGGATT
This sequence comes from Thalassotalea sp. G20_0, assembly GCF_017744175.1. Classification (NCBI taxonomy): domain Bacteria; kingdom Pseudomonadati; phylum Pseudomonadota; class Gammaproteobacteria; order Alteromonadales; family Colwelliaceae; genus Thalassotalea; species Thalassotalea sp. G20_0. The sequence continues at coordinate 48,356 of NZ_JAGHQV010000016.1, forward strand.
GAAACGCCGCTGGCAGCGTACCGGTCATCCCCAGCCACAGTGTCAGACCACCACCCATCAACCCCGCCCAGCCCAATGGTGCCAGGGCATAACTTGAGCCACGATTGACAATCGCCGTCATGACGTTGGCAACGATCAGGTGCGCAACACCGATCACCACCGACAATTTCATCATGGCGTTGTAATCGTTGAGGTCGATAAAGGCCAGACGGCCAAATAAGCTGCCACTGTCCGGTGCCGCACCGAAGTAACTGCCGATAAAGACACCCCAGACAATACCCACACCGGACATAAAGTACGCCAGATTCATCAGACGACGACCGGTTTCACTCTGCCGGAGCTTGCCCCTGAACAGGAAAACGATCAGTCCGAAAATCAGACAGTACATGGCATCACTCATGATCATCGCGAAGAACAGCGAGAATGAGTAAAACACCACATTGCCCGGGTCCCAGGCGCGGTAGTTGGGTGTCTGGAAGAAGCCAAGGGCATCCGCACCACCACCGGTTCCAGCCGGTTTGTCCAGTAACGTCGGAGGATTGTCGTCTGCCGTCGGGTCCTCGAATATTGCCGCAACACCGTGGGCAGCCGTGAAGGCTTCAACATTGGCCTGTTCAGCCACCGGTACCCAGCCCTGCACCAGGAAGAAGCTGTCTTCATCCATTGTGCCACTGGTGGCCTGCTGCAGATCGGCGCTGTCCAGACGGGCGGCAAGCACCTGATCCAGAAGGTAGTGCCAGCGTGTCAGCGCTTCTCGCTCAGCCAGCAGATCTTCGATGGCATCCTCTGCTTCATCGAGCATCTCTTCCAGGCGGGAAAGGGGAATCTTACCCACATGAGAACGATGCACAGGAAGCAGAAAGTCCTCGGGCTCCTTGTCAGAAAGAACGATGACGTAACTGTCTTTCTGGCTCTGATGGATCAGCTCCCAGGGCAGCTCGCACTGTTTAAGGGAGTCCCTGAGCGTCGGCAGTTCACCATTGGGCAGAACATAGAACCAGAACCGTTGACCATTCAGGTCAGACAGGGCAGGAAAAGTAAACTCGCCCCAGGGACGCACTTCCCGAATCCGTTCCTGGAGCTTGTCGCGAATATCGGACTGCTCACGGAATTTGGACTTGTTGTCCAAAATCTTATGAACGATGTCGTCTACTCGGGCAGCATCCTTATGTTCACGAAAATTGCGAATCTGCCTTCTCTGTTTTGGGCTGCGCTCCAGCCACGCTTTCGCTTCACTGGCTTCCGCCGGCTGCACCTGAACCTCAACCGGTTTATCGGTTAATGGAATCAGATGCAGACAGCCCAGGGATTGCAGCTCTTTCAGGATGCCGCTCTTCTCCTGGCTCGGCCCGTAAAGGGTGATCTTTTTCAGTCGTTTAATAGCCATAATCAATGCTTTCGCAGGTTATACCACCCGGATATCAGCCCACCTGCGAATGACCTCCTTTGGCTTCCTGGGCCAGAACCTTGCCCTTGGAGAGCTTGGCGTTCATGACGCTGGCCCGGTCCTGGTCAGACATATAGATCTGGATTTTCTGTATGTTCTTTCTGGTCTGGGGAATCAGCACCTTGGAGAACAGGTTGACCCGCTGGGAGGTGGTACGTGTCGCCTTGTCCAGCTCCCTGTGGCGCAGCTGACGAACCTGGAGTTCTATTCTCAGGCGAATCATCTGCTGCAGGAGCTCAACCAGGTAATCAACCCAGTGGGGTTTGGCCAGATCACTGTAGGGTGTCAGCGCAATTTCAATGTGCTCGACCAGAGGAACCGACGTACCGACAATATTTTCCTGGGTCAGGCGCACATCCGTCACCTTCACCAGGTTATCCACCGGAACATCCTGTCTTGCCAGCATCGGCAGCTGCTGTCTGACCAGCTCCTCCACCTCCGCCAGATGTTCCCGCGTCTGTGCCAGCGCCTCTTCGGCCTTTTTACGTTCCATCATCAGCTGCTGACGCTTGAGTTCAAGGGCCGGCAGATAACGGTTGTACGTCTTTAAACTGCGCTTCTCTTTGTTTAATGAACTTTTGTTGAGAGCTACCTTGGCCATGATAATTACGCCTCAGCTGCAGCTTCAGAAGCTTCCTCAGCTCTCTGTGAATCACTTTCTGATGAAAGCTGCTCCGGGTTGGGCCAGTATTTTTCCAGCAGACTCTGTTTCATCAGGGTCTCTTCCGGTCCAAAGCATTCAGCCATGGTCTGCCAGCACTTATCCAGCGCTTCTTCCAGGGACATGGCAGCGTCCAGAGACATAAAGCGTCTTTTGAACAGCTTGCCGAACTTGATGGTTTTCAAGTCATAGCTGGACAGTTCAAAGGCCATGGCCTGTTTCTGGGCGGCATTCACCGAGTCCGAGTAGAAACGAATCATGGTGTTCATGATGGCGGGATGGTCTTCGCGGGTTTCTTTACCCTGAACCATCTGCTTCAAGCGGGACAGAGAACCAAATGGATCCAGGTGCCCTTCGTGCAGGTAGAACTGACCTTCGGTGATATAACCGGTGTTGTCCGGAACCGGGTGGGTCACGTCATTGCCCGGCATGGTGGTCACCGCCAGAATGGTGACAGAACCGGCGCCTTTGTAGTCACAGGCTTTTTCATAGCGACGCGCCAGCTGGGAGTACAGATCCCCCATATAACCACGGTTGGCAGGGATCTTGTCCATGGCCACACCAATCTCTTTCATGGCGTCGGCGTAAGAGGTCATGTCGGTCAGCAGAACCAGCACCTTTTTGGACTCTTCGACGGCGAAGTGTTCTGCCACCGCCAGCGCCATATCCGGCGTCAGCAGACGTTCAACCGTCGGGTCAGACGCCAGGTTGGTGAACATAACGGTACGGGCAGAGACACCGGCCTCTTCAAAGGTGGTGCGGAAGAAGTGGTAATCATCGAAGATCAGACCCATGCCGCCAAACACTACGACATCCGCCTCTGCCTGAATGGCGATACGGGCCAGGAAGCGGTTGTAGGGTTCACCGGCGACGGAGAAGATAGGAATTTTCTGGGACTCAACCAGGGTGTTGAAGACATCGATCATGGGCACATTGGTACGCACCATGCGGGAAGCCAGTACACGACGAACCGGGTTTACCGAAGGCCCGTCGATCTCCACCCTGGGATCCTGTTCCAGAGCAGGGCCGCCATCAATGGGCTCACCGGCACCGTTGAAGATTCGCCCAAGAATATTGGGGGAGTAGGTGGTCTTCATGGGCTGGCCCAGGAAGCAGACTGACGCACCGGTGGAGAGGCCCTTGGTACCGGCAAAAACCTGGAGAGAAACCTCTTCATGGTCAATCTTGATGATCTGCGCCATGGAGTAAGTCTGTCCATCCTGCTCAATCAACGCCAGATCACCATAGTTGGCCTGGGCATTACCCTCAGCCAGGTTAGGAACGTGGACGCGAATGAGGTCACCAACGATGCTGAGAATATTGGTGTATCGCAATAGGCTCTGGGGCATTACTGCTCCTCTATACTGCTGGGAAAAAAGAGAATGGACATAGGCCCAGGAGATCATCAGTCATGCAGGTAACGCTGAGTAAGTGTGATACGCCTCATTGCACACAACATAAGCCAATTGTCGTATGTTTAAGCTAATAAGCCCAAACACTGATCTGTACTGCTGGCTCTATCCAAGCCTCCTGTAAAACAACTTTTTCGTCTCATTAACACAGCCACCTCAATACTTTCACAGGGAAAGCACAGAGGAACCATTTCGGGTAACGAATGGAAAACGCCAGATTAAACATCTAATAGAGTAGACAATTCCACGGGTTTCGCAGAGTTCTACCTGAGTAGCAGGTCAGACTTATTGCTTCGTGCAATTTTCTCCAAGAGCCTGTCCAAGAATAGCGCCCGTCCAGGCGACCCCGTAGCGAGGATGGCAGAAAATTGAGGATAAAAATTTCGTTTTGTGAGGTGAATAGCGGGGCTATTTGCCGAACAAAACGTAACTTTTAGACCAATTTGCTGCCACCGCAATAGGGCAGTCTATTCTCGGACAGGCTCCCAGGGGCTAACGACGGTTACCCAATGTTTCCACCATCACAGCCTTGATGGTATGCATCCGGTTTTCTGCCTGATCAAAGACAATGGAAGCGTCAGACTCGAACACATCCTCAGTGACTTCCAGGCCGTTCATACCAAATTTGTCAGCGACTTCTTTTCCAATCACCGTGTCATCGTTGTGAAAGGCTGGCAGGCAGTGCAAGAAACGGACATTGGCATTGCCTGTTTTCTGCATCACTGTCTGATTCACCTGATAGGGTTTCATCAGCTTAACCCTTTCATCCCAGGCTTCCATCGGCTCACCCATGGAAACCCAGACATCGGTGTAGAGGAAATCACAACCCGCCACCGCTTCATCCACCGACTCACTGATGGTGATTTTGGCACCGGTTTCCCGGGCAATTTCCCGACATTGCTCGATAAGCGCAGGGTCAGGGAAGAATTCTGCCGGGGCAGCAATTCTGAAATCCACCCCCATTTTCGCAGAGCCCACCATCAGCGAATTAGCCACGTTGTTGCGTCCATCACCGAGATAACAGAGTTTCATCTCACTCAGTGAACGACCATTGCCGTGTTCCTGCATGGTCAGAAAATCCGCCAGCACCTGGGTAGGGTGCCAGTCATCGGTCAGACCGTTCCATACCGGCACCCCTGAATAAGCCGCCAGATCTTCAACGTGCTGCTGCAGGTGGCCACGAAATTCAATGCCGTCGTACATACGCCCCAGTACCCGGGCAGTATCTTTCACCGTTTCTTTGGCCCCCATCTGCGAGCCACCACCGATATAGGTGACATTGGCACCCTGATCAAAACAGGCCACCTCAAAGGCACATCGGGTTCGGGTCGAGGCCTTTTCAAAAATCAGGGCAATATTTCGCCCGGTTAAATGCTGCTCCTCAGTACCGGATCGCTTTGCTGCTTTCAGCTGTGCGGCACGCTCCAGCAAGTGGCTGATCTCCATTGGAGAGAAGTCCAGTAGCTTGAGAAAATGACGGTTCTGCAAATTCTTCTCGATATCAACAGTCACAACAGTCATATACAGTTTCCTGTGTCAGGTCATTTCTTATTCTTTCTTACACTTTTCGTGTCAGGCCAGCGGTCCTTACGTAGACAGTAACGATACCATTACTGCTTGCGGTCAGGATTCAGGGAGTAACATCATCCCCAGACCGGTTATTGCTGTCCAGCTCCAAATCGAACTTCATTCGGGCATAGACTAGCGCCGGACGATACGGAAGACATTACGTAAAAATACGTTTCCAGACTTTATCCCGATTATTGGGCTTCTTATTTACTGCAACTTTACCTATGAAAACAGCTTCCCTGACAAATGCATGCCTACCGGAGGCTATTCAGAGGGATTTTCCGGGGTTTGAGTTGGGACAAAAGAGGTAATATGTGCCTTATGAACTTGGTAGCCGCTCATGAACACCTTACAAAAGTCACAAATATCAGCAATGCTGGACGAGCACTGGGTGGAAACCGACCTGTCTTTCATATTCACCAGGTACAGTCTGTCGGTATCACAGACCAGCATCAGAATCTTTTGCGGATCAACAGATAAACCTGACTCGAAATCCATCAGAATGTAGTCCGTTTGGTTAGTGGCCCGTGCTTCATACATCTCTGTCAGGGCATTAACTACCTGATGCTGCAAGCGGCTCATTTGTACACCTAACTCAGCCTCGCTCATGGGCAGACCCGGCATCTGACCAACTCTGGTCCTCAAAAAGAGAATTTTCTCTTGCTCCTGGCAATAACCAAGCTCGGACATTCGGGCAATCACATGCTTGACGGTCAGTTGAGAATTCCGCAGACCGCCCTCAATCATGTTACTCAGCAGGACAACCTTTTCAGCATCCTCTTTACGGATGCGCTGCAGACCAAGACTCCGGGCAGCAGCAAGAAGAATCCCCCGGTCATTTTTTGACGGTATCCCTTCTCCGAAATCCCTCGGAGGGTACTGCTGAACAAACGCCTTGACATCGATGCTATCCAGACCTTCGGCATCAGACTCCCCATCCAGGGTCGGACGAACAAAGATAGCCTGGGTTGCACCATTGGTCAGCATAAGGAACTGGAGGTATTTCACCAACTGGGTACCACTGGCAAAACTCCCGAAACCCAGCCGCCCAAGGAAACGGCTCGATAACTGCTCACTGAAGGTAAATAGAAATATCAGGCCAGGCTTTGTCGATTCAGTCGGTTCAGGCTGATGACGAAAGATTCGCACCACTGGCGAAACCGGTTCCGGGTAACCCGTTACCGGATTCTGTCGCAGGCAGGCGAAGGTAACAAAAAACGGGTGATCCGGCTCCAGCTGATCGAGATGTTGCTGCATAGCAGTAAAGAACACATGGGCACCTTCGGGCTTGTCAATATCCATCTGCCTGCCGCAAAGATAGCCTTCTTTCTGACATATTTTCTGCCATTTCGGTACCACCCCGCGAGCCATCATCTCCCTCAGAAACTTATAATCACTGCCACTTGCGCTTGCCAGAGCGAGCAGCTCTTCTGGCGTAAATATTTGTGCCAGGAGCCGCTCAAATCCCATGGTCATACGAACCACATCGATCTCCTGTGAGGGACGAACGATGCTTTGCCGGGAAGCTGTCGGCAGGAGAGGATAAGGAGCCTCTGATGAAGTCAGCTCCTGAGGGCCCAACGGGGAACGGTATATTTGAGAATGTGCACTTTCACCGCCACCCTCCGCCCCAACAACAGGCTGATTTTCGGTCACTGATAGCCCGGACACCCCTGAAACGGCAGCAATTGAGCCAGCCTGTTCACTGGCAGGGCCACTATCGGAGGCACGATTCGGTTCACGGCCACCCTGAGCCAGTACTGGTTCAAAAAAGGACCAATCGTACTTCTTTACTTCTTCGCCAAAATCAACATTCCTGACAAATTCAACGGGCATTATTATATTGCAGGTTGAACACGGAGTGATCTCTCTGGTCATCACAACAGTACAGCCATAGTGGTAGTTGTGTCCGCAACAACGGGAAGCCATAAAGGGAGGACGCTCGATATACTCTGTACAAAACCGACAAAACCGACGATCGATAATCTCCTCAGTTAACGGTTGTAACTCTCTGGCCTGACTGCCGACACCAGAGCCCTGGGCCGGAGTATTTGGTAACAGGGCTCGGCCTGGATCCACAAAGGCTCTCCTCAGTAAATGTTATTAAGTCAAATCCAACCCAACGGCGTAATTCTGTCCTCAATCACTTCCCCGTCAACTGCATTTACCACCATCTTATGTCTTATATGATTGTCATCCAGAAAAATGATTTCCCTGACATTCATATTGTTTTTGACACTGCTTCGGGTTCTCAGCACAACCATCCCACGGTACTTTTTCCGTGCATTTTTGATAATCTGCTCAAGGGATATCTGCTTGCCATCCGGTTTCAGGTCATACGTTACGTCTGTGATCACCCTGCCGGTATAAGCGTCCATCGTTAACTGACGACGCTTTACCTTAAACTGTTTATCAGCCAACTCTATAACATAGACCATATTGCCACCCTGCCTCTCCAGCCAGGTTCGAATTCTATTTGCTCCAGGGTACTTCCTTTCCACCTTTGACAAGATCTCTTCCATTGGCATGGGTACCTGCATAGGGGCATGATCTATCTGCTTGCCACTGAAAGCACCATAAACAACGCGCTCCAACTGGTTATTGGCATCAATAAAGTCGATGACAAACACCTTCTGCTGCTCCTCTTCCTGCAACCGGGCTGAGTATACGACTACGTCAGAAGCCTTATTCCCGAATGTATGTCGGGTTCTGGCTATCAGCTGGTCAAGGGGCACCATGGATCTCAACTTACCAGGCTGTTCAAGGTACGCAGGTGTTGCAGGCACAGTACTGCCCGCAGCAAAAACCGCAGATATAGACAAAGCTGCGCCCGCCAATACGCCGAACACCATCTGCACAGGGAAACTGAACACATTCATCGAGTCTCACCTCTTTTCAGACAACTGTAGAATTGTTTTGCCATAACGCAAGCAGCAATACCTGACGGGAAAACGGCAGGTTACAGGTTAAAGAAGGAGTAGAAGCTTTTTAATTTTTGTCCTGCTGCCTGAAAAGATATCGGCTGAAAACGTATCGGGGTTCCGGGCATTGCCTGTGCCAGCCTGTTCAAATCCAACTGGGCAACACAGCCGAACTTGGGGTAGCCACCCAGTGTCTGGTGGTCGCGCATCAGAATAATTGGCTGACCATTTTCAGGTATCTGAACAGCCCCCAGGGCGATGCCTTCAGAAATCACGCCGCCGAATGGAGGCGTAATTTTAGCCCCTGCCAATCGATACCCCATACGGTCGCTATTGGGAGAAAGCGTAAATTGGGTCTGATAGAGACTTTTCCGGCTCTGTGCAGAAAAAGCCCGGGCCTGATACGACTCCATCAGATTAAGGCTCAGTGGCCCGGCATATTCCGGGATATACCGGGCAGGCACCATGCGGTTTATGCCGGGTTTAAATACCTCTTTGGAAACGGTCTTGAGAGAATCCCCCTGCCTTATGAGGCAACCACTGTCTTCCTTCGTAACTCTGGCCCCTAACCCACCGATACCATCCCTTACCACGGTCGCCACACTGCCGAAGACTGTGGGTGCAGCAAAGCCGCCGGGAATGGCCAGATAGGCTCTCAGCCCTTTTTTGGGAAACTGAAATGATAACGTATCGCCTTTATCCAGATGCAGGGTCCGCCACCCTTCAACAGGCTGACCATTGACTCTGGCTCCCAGGTCAGCCCCTGTTAACGCCAGCGTGACGGCTTGATGCGCTAAAAATGTTGCCTGTCCACCGGTTATCTCCAGCTGAGAACAAAACATACGGTTTCCCAGAAGATAATTTGCCCAGCAATAAGCATGTAAATCCATGGGGCCACCCTGGGCCAGGCCCTGATAACCCACTCCCGTTCGACCAGTATCCTGAAGCTGCGTCATCATCCCCGGGTCCAGGACTTCCAGTGCGACCACAAAGTACCTCCAAGCGCAAAAAACTCATCCCGTGATATAGGCTGGAATTGCACAGACAAACCCACAGAGAAAGGTGACATGGGCGCTTTATCAAAATCAATCAGAGAAACCGGACAATTCCCAATAATCTGCCAACCGCCCGGGGAATCAGATGGATAGACGGCGGTTTGCTGGTCAGCAATCCCGACACTGCCTGCTGGCAGCATTTTTCGGGGCTCAGACTTTCTTGGCGTGGCAATAGCGGAGTCAACTGATCCAAGGAAAGCAAAACCAGGGCTGAAGCCGATAGCACAAACGACATAAGTCGACTGACTGTGAATCTGGATAACATCTGCCACTGTGCGGTTATGAAACTGTGCAACCTCCGGTAAATCCGGCCCCGTCTCCAGGCTGTAATAAACAGGCAGGGTGATTATCTTACTGACCTTCCGGGCACGATCATTTTTATCATCAGACAGGAAAAAAGCATCAACCAGCCCCTGCAGCCGGCTTTTTAACGCAATAAAATCCGTTTTCAGCGGGTGGTACTGAATATAGATGGTCGTATAAGAAGGGATAACTTCAATAAGCTCTGACGAACAGCTATTTCTGATATGGTCAGCCAGACTGCCTGTTTTTACCGCCAGCCGAGTATCAATATGATCACCCAGCTGTATGATCAACGCTGTTTCTGACACAGGCTGGATATCCATCATGACGCAGCGTCTGCCGACTTTACAATCTGATGAATCTGCTGGATCAGCGCTGTGGCGTCAGGATTATCGCCATGAACACACAGACTATCAGCATTCAGCTTCAGCCGCTTTCCGCTGAGGGTGCTCACTTCCCCCGAGAGCAGGCTTCTCACCTGCTGAAGAATCGTGGCTGAATCCCGGTGAACAGCCCCTGGCAAGGTTCTTGACACCAGCAAACCATGATCGTCATAAGCCCTGTCTGCATAGGCTTCATAAATCAGTGGCACTGAATACCTGTCAGCTGTCTTTTTTTGCAACGCATTATTGCGCAGAGCCTGAATCATAAGCGCTGGTTTGATATCCATGTTTGCTGCGGCCATCACAATGGCTTCAAACACATCAGGGTTATTCATCATCCCATGATAAAGGGCACCATGGGGTTTAATGTACTTTACCCGGGTGCCATGCTGCTGACAGATAGCATCCAGTGCGCCCACCTGGTAAGCCACAAGGGCGGTGATGCTTTCAGGACTGTGGGGAATGGGACGCCGACCAAACCCGGCCTTGTCCTGATATCCGGGGTGAGCACCAACCGTGACACCGCAGTCTACCGCCTGTTGCACGGTGTCACTCATGGTATCGGGGTCAGAAGCGTGAAAGCCACAGGCAATATTGGCCATATCAATCCATGGCATCACCGCCTGATCATTGCCCATTTGCCAGGGGCCAAAACTCTCCCCCATATCACAATTCAGCTGCACGGGTTTACCTGTAAAGTTTGTGTACTTCTTCCGCCAGAATAGTCAGCCCCTGTTCAACGTCCTGATGATCACGGGTATACGTCAGCCTGAGGCATTCATGCTTATGGGGCCAGTCGTCGTCTATGCCCGGGAAGAAGTAATGCCCGGAAACCACCAGCACATTTCTTGCCTTCAGTCGTTCATACAGCTCCAGGCTGGAGACAGGCAGTCCTTCAAACCATAGCCAGAGAAACATTGCTCCCTCCGGTTTATGCACATGCCAGGGAATATCACCGAGCTTATCTTTGAGACAGTTCACGGCAAACTGAGCCTTCTCCTGATAGTAAGGACGAATCACATTCTCACAAAGAGCGTTAATACTGTCATCCCGGATCATATCCAGTGCCAGCAGGCTGCCAGTACTGTTTGGAGCCAGATTCATAATGGCATTAATACCCGACAGTGCTCTGATAACCTGCTCATTGGCAACAACAATCCCGGTTCTGACCGCCGGAAGCCCCAGTTTGGAAAGGCTCAGGCAAAGAATGGTGTGTTCGTTCCAGCGGGGAGTCGCTTCGGTAAAGATCAACTTTGGAAACGGCGTGCCGTAGGCACCATCAATGATCATGGGAATATCATGTTGCAGGGCCAGGCTATCGAGCCGCTCAATTTCACTATCTGTCAGTACATTACCGGTTGGATTGGTGGGGCGTGACACACAAATGGCACCAATACTGTCATCAATCACCAGCTCCTGAAAATCCACCCGATATTTGAACGTATGCTGATCCAGATGTTCAATTTCAGGCTTATTGGCCGCAAAAAAATCATCACTCAGCCCGGCATCGGCATAGCCGATGTATTCCGGTGCCAGCGGTAACTGGATACGTTTGTGCCCGCCATCCCCATAACGTCCGGCAAACATATTGAACAGCATAAAAAAAGCGGCCTGACTGCCATTAGACAAGGCAATATTGTTTGCCGTCAGCTGCCAGCCAAACTGACGGTTAAGAAAAGCCGCCATCTCACGGACAAAGTCTTTTTCTCCCTGGGGAGGATCATAGGTACCCACCAACCGGGTAAACTCCGCCTGACTCTCGGTAATTTGCCGCAGTCGCTGCCTGAATACGGCTTCCACTTCAGGGATATGGGCCGGATTACCGCCGCCCATCATAATCATATCTTTACCATCAGCAAGGGCATTACCCAGATCATCCATTAATGAAAGGATGCCGGAATGGCTGGTGAATTTTTCGCCAAAGGCAGAAAGCTTCATGCTTACCCCTGATTTATTCTGGTCATAGGATAGTAGAGGTGCTGTTATATAATGATGAACAGAAGCTGTCCACCGTCTAACCAGTCACGGGCCGGATATAGAGGCAGACTTATTACCAGAAAAGGATTATTTTGCACGCATATCGTGAATGGACGGTAAGCCACCCGCGGATGTTGCCGCATAAACGGCACGATGTATCGCCTGTTCCACAGCCTCCGCCCCGACAATGCCCAAAACATTTACATCAGCATCCACTTCTCCGGTTGCTGCACTGAAAATGGTATCACCATCGTACATGGAGTGTGCAGGACGAATGGCACGCGACAAACCATCATGCCCCATTTGTGCCATCTTTAAAGCTTGGGCTTTGGTTAATTTCCCGTTAGTCACCACCACGCCGATGGTGGTATTTGCCCCGGGCAGTGCTTGAACGGCCTGGTCATTGATTAAGAGATCCATACCAGAAACAAACCGCTGTCCATCTTCGCTCCTGGTGCCGGCAATAAGCTTCTCACCGGTAACAACATCTCCCCAGGCATTAACAGCCATCACGGCACCAACGACCAGCCCTCCTCTCAGCCTGATGGCATAACAACCGATGCCACTTTTTGTAGCGCGGTCAAACCCGGCAATTTTACCGATTGATGCTCCGGTACCTGCGCCAACATTACCTTCTCCAATGTCGCAACGACTGGCCAACCTGGTGGCTTCATACCCCATTTGCTCACCGGGTCGGGCAGAGGCATCACCGACCGACTGGTCAAATAGCACCGCACCGGTGACAACCGGGATTCTGACGAAGCCTGTGGGTAAACCAATGCCCTGCTCCTCCAGGTAACGACTGACCCCGTTCATACTTTCCAGACCCAGCGCACTGCCACCACAAAGCACAATGGCATGGACAGAATCCACCAGGTTTTCGGGCCTTAGCAACTCCGTCTCCCGGGTTCCGGGAGCGGCACCGCGCACATCCACACCCGCCGTTACGCCCCGGTCAAAGCGCAGCACCGTCACTCCGGTCAACCTTTCGAGATCCGATGCATGACCAATGGCCAGGCCGCTAATTGAAAACAGCTCATGCCGCTGAGTAGTCATCTGCAGAACCTGTGACACGGATAATAAGTGGCTGGTCATCTGGAGTTTTTCGTTCTTCTCCGCTTGACCGTTTTTTCATTCGGCAACCGGTAAGATAGTCAAACAGGCCAAAGCTTGCCCTGGTTTTGAAGAGCAGCGTGGAAGATATCGTTGAATACGATACTGAACAGAAGGATGCTGAAGAAAATTGAAATCTTGATCAAAAATGGCAGGTACAAGGGAGTTTCAGGCAGGAAATTGGCGTCCCCTAGGGGACTCGAACCCCTGTTACCGCCGTGAAAGGGCGGTGTCCTAGGCCACTAGACGAAGGGGACGCAAACCTTCGTGCATTGCTGCAGCGGATGGGTATACTAATCATCACCTGCCACAGAGTCAACCCCTCTTTATTTTTCATCAATGGTTCTTGAAAAAGAGCTATTTTAACGATTAGATGGGTCACTTATCGCCCGGGAAAGGCAGAGAAATATGAGGTTCAGGGACAGACTCTCTTATAAGCAAGTCAAATACACAGTCAGCGTTGCATTTATTCTGGGACTGATTTTCAGTGTCTTTCAGGTAACTCACGATTATAAGGCTCAGGACAAGAGCATCGATAGTGCCATTCAGGCTTATCTGGACATCAGCAAGGCACCCGCATCACGTATCGCCTACAACCTGGATGAAGAGCTGGCCATAGAGCTGGTGAATGGACTCATTGAATCGCCGTTAATTCTCAGTGCAGCAATTATTGACACCGACAACCTGGTTCTGGCCAAAGCCGGAACCGCAAAAAATTCCGACGAACAGAGACTATTTACCGACCTCTTCTTTGGCACCACGCGGACTTATCAGCAACAATTGTCAGTGCCTTACGACCTTGAAGAAGAGCTTGGCACTCTGACCATTACCGCTGACACGCGCCCATCCGGCCAGGAGTTTCTGGATCGCTCAGTACTCACTCTGGTGTTTGGGCTGGCCCGGACCCTGCTGCTGGCGCTGGCTCTGCAAGGCATGTTTTATCTGATGCTGACCAAACCACTCTTGAAACTGGCCCGTCACGTAAAACAGGTTCGAACAGGCAGCAAACATAAAACACTGGCAATCTCCGGAGACCATCAAAAGGATGAAATAGGGCTACTGACCAGTGCATTTAATGAGTTTCAGGATGATATTGAAAAACAGCTATATCATCTAAGTCTTGCCGAAAATGAGCTTAGACAACATAGCCATGATCTTGAACTTCGCATTGTAAAAAGGACGCAGGAACTGCAGGAAAACAATAACGCGCTGTTCAAGGCCAATGCGGAGCTTGAGAAAGCCCGGCAGGCCGCACTTCGTTCTGCCAGAATTCGTGAAGAACAGCTTTCATACCTGAGCCATGAGATTCGCACGCCACTGAATGGCATTTTAGGCATGCTGGAGCTGACTATTAATGAAGAACTGACCGGCAAACAATATGAGCGCCTCGATCTGGCTCGTCAGTCAGGCGTTCGACTGGTCAGACTGCTCAATAGCATGTTGGACCTGGCCAGGCTGGAGTCCGGCAAAGTTGCCATTGAACATACTCATTTTAATTTGCGTGAAATCATTGAAGAATCGGTCGTATTGTTGAGTCAGAAGAGCTACGAAAAAAATATTCCACTGACCTGTGATATTGACCCAACGCTGCCAACCACTCTGCTTGGCGACCCTACCCGCATCAGTCAGGTCATTAATAACCTTCTGGGTAATGCCATTAAATTCACCCATCAGGGTGAGATCAAACTTTCACTGGACTCAAAACCGCTTGGCCAAAACCGTCTTGAAGTGATCATTCACATTATCGATACCGGTATTGGCATCCCCGGAAGCGCCCTTGAGGCAATTTTTACCCCTTTTACCCAGGCCAGCAATGCAATCTATGACAGCTACGGGGGCTCCGGTATGGGGCTGGCACTGACCAAAGAGCTGGTGGAAGCAATGAATGGATCCATCAGCGTCATATCCCGGGAACAACAGGGCAGCACCTTTTCGATAAAGCTGCCCTTAACAAAACCTGAACAGATAACCAGTGAAGCCACCATTCTGCTAAAAAGCGATCAGGTAATACTGGCCTGTGAAGGATCCACACAGCAAATCTGTCACCGGTTACTCCGCTACTGGAAGGTACCCTGTCGTATTGTTGAGCCTGACGACAGCAGTCTGGACATTGATTGCTACTCAACTGAATCGCTCGTTATTACTGATCAAAAATCCCTGGCCCTGAATATGGCTCGACACTGGCCTCAGTGTAAAACGATCTTTATCAGCTATGAACAGCCCACTGAAATGCCTGATAATCTATTATGGCTCTCACTGCCGGTGACTCAGCAAAAGCTCTATCAGAAGTGTGCAGAAGCCGTTGGTATCCCCGACAACCCGTCACCAGAAAGCATCAATCACCCACCCAATGCAACAGACCATCAACAGCCAGCCTTCAGGAAGAAAAGGATCCTGGTAGTAGAAGACAATGCGATCAACCAGCTGGTGACTGAGGGCATGCTTGAACAGCTGGGGTACAATATAAACCTTGTCAACAACGGTCAGGATTGCATCACAGCATGCACCACTGAAAAGTTTGACCTGATCCTGATGGACTGCAATATGCCCGTGATGGATGGCTACGATGCAACAAAACAGCTGCGAAAAATGACGAATACCAGACAGACGCCCATCATCGCACTAACAGCAAACACACTGGAAGAGCACAAAGAACGATGCCGGGACGCAGGGATGAATGGTCACATTGCCAAACCTTTCAATAAAAAAGCGTTAGATACATTACTGAACCGATGGCTTGAGTAATTACTTTACCAGGGTCTGGACAATTGTTTTTCGTCCCGGCTTTGCCGGGCTCAACAGATCATCTTTCAGTAACTTCTGTGTTGCCTCATCTAACGTCTGAATGATCTTTTTACGCTCGAACTCATCAATACTGTTGGTATCCAGGCTGAAGGAAAAGCCTTTGCTATCGAGTTCAAAGTAACTTTTCTGCTGACCAAGATTGCGGCGCAGATCAATCACTTTATAAATAGGCACCGAACGACTGAAGCCTTTTACCTGTATCTCCCCCTTGGACTGACAAAGTACCACATCCTTAACCAGCGACCAGGTTTCATGGGACAGCAGAATCTGGTTGGGTTTTGCTGCGCTTTCCAGCCGACTGGCTAAATTCACCTCACGCCCCAGGAGCGTGTAATCCATACGTGACTCGGCACCGAAATTACCAACCGTACAGTAACCGGTATTGATGCCAATCCTGATTTGAAGTGGGTTCTCGACCCCTTTGGCGATCCATTGCTTACGCAGTACTTGCATGTGTTTCTGCATTTCAATGGCCATTGAAACAGCGGCCAGGGCATCTTTTTGGTAGCCCCGGGTTTTAGGGTCACCAAAGAAAATCATAATACTGTCACCGATAAATTTATCGATGGTCCCCCCGTATTTCAGAGCAATACGGGACATGTCGTTCAGGTAAGTGTTCAGCAACTCTGTCAGCACCTCTGGCTCAAGTGCTTCGGCCAGATCCGTAAAGCCTTTGATATCGGAAAAGAAGACCGTCAGCTTTTTCCGCTGACTCTCCAGTTTGGTATTGCGCTTACCGGAAAAAATAGATTCCCATACCTGGGGAGAAAGGTATTTGGCCAGACTGCTGGCAAGCCTGCTGTAACGTTGCCGCTGTTGCTGGGCACTGAGCTGAATAGCCTGAAAATGCTGCTCTCTGAGCCTGAGGGCATAGGCACAATAAGATATGAAAATAAGCATTCCGAGCAGGCTGATAAACACTGCATCTTGCCCGGCTGAAATAGTGAAATCAGGTTCAATAAAGTGATGAATAGATATGGCAGCTGCTGCCGGGGGAATAATGATCATCAGCCCCCTGAGCCCTTGAAGGTAAATCGCCCAGCCTGTCAGCAGAGCCACCAGCAGCATGCCACTGACCATTGGGAAACCGGCAAGAGTGATTAAGGCTCCAACATTCAAAGAATCCAGTAAAAGGGTAACCAGAGGCTTTTTGTTGCCCACTGTCTTTTGATTGCTGGCGCGAAATACCCGATTGATCGCCAGGTTTGAAAGCCAGGGAAAAACCGATAAATAAGCGACAGCGCCCAGGAAAACGGAAGGAAGGTACTGATTGGCCAGGCCGTAAACCATCACTGAGGCAGCGAGCCAATAGACCAGAAACCTTGGAGAGAGCCGGGAGGCACGACTCAGGGGCGGAGATACAGTATTCTTATTGGGTTGCATTAAAATTGGTTCATAGCCAGACCTGATAATACCGTCAGCAATTTGCTGTGGGCAGCTAATTCTAACATGCAAGAACGCTCAAATCTGTAATTGGTGTGAGTGAGTTATTGATGAATGGTATAGAGCTTTTACTGGAAAGGGTATCGACACCCATCCTGGAGGAACCAGCACCCAGCGATCAGCAACTGGATGTCATGTTCCGGGCAGCCCTGAGAGCCCCTGACCATGGCCGTATTCGCCCCTGGCGATTTCTAAAAGTCAGTGGCCAGGCACGGGAAGCCCTGGGTGAGCTGATGGCGCAGGCAGTCCTTGAGGATCAGCCAGATATTTCAGAAGATGCGCTGAAACGTTTCAAAGGGATGCCGCTCCGGGCCCCTATGCTGGTACTGGCTATTTGCCCGGTTAAACAGCATCCAAAGGTGCCGGAGATTGAACAGAAGATGTCACTGGCGGCGGCAGTTCACTCTCTGCTGCTGGCGGCCCATGCCCAGGGGGTCGGGGCAATGTGGCGAACCGGGGAACTTTGTTACCACCCACGACTGGCAAAAGGGCTGGGTCTTGCCGACAACGAGCAGCTGATGGGTTTTATCTACCTTGGCAAGCCTGCTGGCGCTAAAAAGAAAGTGCCTGTATTGGATGTTAATGACTTTGTCTCTGAGTGGGTGACCAGTGCCTGATTGGACAATAAAAAGCACCGTTTTCAATGAAGTCTGACGCTGCTCAGGAGTCTGTCGGACTGAGAAGCTGGCAGTCGGTGTTTTTTTTATAATTTTCATAAGCGCATATTATTCCGCTCACCCCTCCTGCCGAGGTAAGAACCAGCAACAGTATGGGGCATGCGTACCCAGTGATAAAGGAAGCCGCTGAGGATGTCATGGCAAACTTTGATAAGTGCGACAGGAAGTCCGCCAGCAGGGTTGCGCTGGCACCAGAAAGAGAGCCATAGATATAGGCTTTTCTGATACATTGGCAAAACGTTTCAGGTAACAGGTTCATGACTGGCCTGATGCATTTGTACGTACCATAACCAAGTATCCGCAGTACATTGTCAGGCTGTTGCCGATGCTCATGAAGATGCTTTCCACAGGAATAAAGACCATCAACGATGCCAATAGCCACCATGGCAGAGATAATACCTGCAGCGCCTTTTGCCTGGCTTATATAGTCCAGTGCATCCGCAGAAATAGTGCCTGCTGCCCCGTTACACAATACTTTGGCGGCAAACTTTTTCAGTGTGTCATCATGCTGGACGACATATCGGGAATATACTTTTTGGGGATTGAGTGTTTGCAGGACTTCAGAAAAAATATCACTGGCAAAACCGTGTTCATTTAACTGACTGATGAACGCAGAGTCACCTTCAATAGCACTAATGGTTTCATTGGCTGTACTGCCTCTGTTCTCTTCTGCAAGCAGGAGCGGTGATTTATTGCTGCTACCTTCGATGTCAATAATACAAAAATCGTTTTTTTTACCGGGCTTTTGCAGTGCTGAAGGCTTCCCATACGTGGGAGGCTCTCTATGTACAGAGGGCTCTTCATGCCCCAGCAGAGTATCACCTTCCTGGCCTACCTTGGATTCGCTGTTTTCTTTGCAGTAATCTTTGCGACAACATGATGCTGACAAGGTATCATCTGCCACCTCAATGGCAAGCATAAGCGGTGGCTGTGCAGGCTTGCCTTCTACATGTCTGGCTGTAAGCCCACAATTTTTCAGTGAATGTTCTGTGCCAGGGCTGGCGTTTTCAAAACTTTGCCTTTTCGGCCCATCAGCCATGCTGATACAACGGCCTGACACGGTGGCAACAGTGCCACACTGGGCACGTACTGACGTAAATGCCGGTGAGGTCATTACTGCTGTTGTTTGAGCATGGCTAACTGAGCAAAACATAAATAACGTCCTGTCATTTGATCAAAATTTCAGGGAGGTTACCGGACTGATTCATTATATGAATGTTGGATGAAGGTCGTATTAAATGCTGTTGATTCTTCAGCCAATCATGTTGTGGGGAATGATATAGTCCTCAAGATCATCTTGTGCAATATCATTTTCTGAATGTACCCATCCTTTTACCGAGATTCCGGCTTGATGGATAGATTCACAGGAGCCGGATACCAGTGGATGCCAGTCAAACAGCGGTTTCTTTTCGCTGATCAACCGATAGGCGCAGGTTGCGGGCAGCCAGTGGAACAGCTCAACATCTTTCAGCGTCAGTACCGTACATTCCGGCACGATGTCTTTACGGCTCGGGTAGTTTTGGCATTGGCAGCTGCCGGTGTCCAGCAGTTTGCAGGCTACTGACGTGTAATAAACCGTATCCGTATCTTCATCTTCCAGTTTGTGCAGGCAGCAGCGACCACAGCGATCACAGAGGCTTTCCCACTCATCGGCGGTCATTTCTGCCAGGGTTTTGGTTTCCCAGAAAGGTTTTTCGGTCATGTCGGGTCGTTAAATGAAAGAAACTCATCCGGCAGTTTGATCAGGTAATCATCCTGCTCTTTGGGGGGCATTTGCAGATAGAAGCCATGGTCGGAAATTCCCTGAAGGACGCTGGCAGTCTCTACTCGCGCCAGCTTTTTCTCCGGCGTCAGCAACAGGTCAAAAACATGCACCGGTTTACCAAAGGCTTGCAATAATGCCTCTGGCAGGGTCTTTTCCAATATGGCCCCCTTGTTCAGGTACAGGTACATACCTTCCCTTTTCGGGCTTTTATAGATGGTCACCAGAGACTTCATTCAATGGCCTTTTTCCTGTTGACTTAATTGATTAAGTTGCTGAATCAGCGGGGTGCCGATAATATCACGACGCCAGCCCGTGAGGGTATCCGGGAGCATAAAACGGCCATGATCCAGCCAGCTGCGCAGCAGTGGTGTGGTTAATTTGCCCGGCATCAGCAGCTCCATAGGCAACTGCAATTCAACAGCCAGTTGCGACATCAGTGTTTTGATCTGCTTACCCCAATCCCTGACATTTTTTGGCAGTGGCAGAGGCAGCTTTTCAGGCCTTTGTGCTTCCGGAACCTGACTGGCCGATCTGATAATATCCAGTATCTGCTCACCATGGTTGCGGATAATACTGGCACGCATTTCTGGTATTTCCCGCAGGGCATTCATGGCTTTAGGCTGAAACCTCGCCAGTGGCCAGAGGCTCCCTTTGGGAATAACCCGGTTGCGAGGAACATCCAGACTGCGGGAGGCAACTTCCCGAAAGTGGCAGAGTGCCTTTAGTACAGCCAATTGCTGGGGGCGCAGCTGCCAGCCTCGTTTTACCTCTTTCCAGGCATTTTCCGGATCAAAAGGCAACACATTCAACGTCATGGCCAGGCACTCATCCTCCAGCCAGGCCTTTTTCGGTGTTGGCGTCAGTAGCTGGTCCAGGTGCTGATAAATCTCCAGTAAATGGGCAACATCCAGGCTGGCATAGCGAATCTGGGCATCCGTCAATGGTCGCTGGCACCAGTTAGACCTTGTCTCATCCTTGGGTAGATCAATATTCAGTACTTGCCTGAGCAGGGCCTGATAACCAAGGGAAAACCCCAGGTTTGCAAACGCTGTGGCCAGCTGGGTATCAAACAGTGGACTGGGAACGCTGTCGGTTAACAGTTTGAACACTTCCAGGTCTTCACTGCAGGCGTGTAGTACTTTAACCACCGAGCTGTCTTCAAACAATCTGGCCAGTGGTTGCCACTGATCAATGGCCAGTGGATCGATCAGAAAAACATCCGCGCCTGTGCCCACCTGAATCAGCCCTGGCTGTGGGTAAAAAGTGTCGGTACGAATAAACTCAGTATCCAGAGCGATGGCATCAAGCCCGGACCATCGCTGGCAATAGTCTTCAAGTGACTGATTGTTATTGATCCAGACTGGCTCTGGCGACAAAAGTTGCATATCGAAAGGTTCTAACGAAAAACCCCATTATAAACAGTCAATAGCAGCTGTTGATAGACCGAAGCGGTTTTTCTCAGTCCTGTCTTTTTATCTGTCCGCCGTTGGTTGACATTTAAAGATCACAAACGGTACGGAGGAAAGCCTTTTATTTGCCGTAAAAGAAAAATTGCCACGGAGACACAGAGGCACGGAGACAAGATAAAGTTTTACCTCTGTGTCTCCGTGCCTCCGTGGCAAATCTTTCACACCAGAGGGTGACGAACAATCGTCATAAGTATTTGTGTGTTAAGTGGTTAAAAAAAGGCCGGGGATTACCGGCCTTAAGGGGGAACTTAATGGTGAGCGCGTAGCGCTTCAATGCGCTGGTCTAACGGCGGGTGACTGGTAAACAGAGCTGCCAGTCCACTGCGATTACCGCTGCGGATACCAAAGGCAGTCATGGTCGCAGGCATGGCACTCGGCGCTTCATACTCGGCACGCAGGCGTTCCAGTGCGGCAATCATATCTCTGCGGCTTGCCAGTTCGGCACCGGCTTCGTCTGCCCTGAATTCCCGCTGACGGGAGAACCACATAACGATGGCACTGGCCAGAAAACCAAGAATAATCTCGGCGATAAAGCTGGTTATGTAGAAGCCGATACCGACGCCACCTTCGTCTTCATCACCACGACGCAGGAAGGAATCAACGGCATAACCGATAATCCTGGCAAAGAACATGACAAAAGTGTTCACAACCCCCTGGATCAGGCTCAGGGTAACCATATCGCCGTTGGCAACATGGCCGATTTCGTGACCAATAACTGCACGGGCTTCGTTCGGGCTGAAGCGATCCAGCAGTCCTTCGCTAACAGCAACCAGCGCGGCATTTTTGTTCCATCCGGTGGCAAAGGCATTGGCTTCCGGGGAGTGGAAGATACCCACTTCCGGCATGCCGATGCCGGCCTTTTCAGAGAGTTCCCTGACCGTCTCAACCAGCCACTGTTCCCGGGCTGTTTGCGGTTGTTCAATAATCTGCGTCCCGGTGCTCATTTTGGCCATGGTTTTGGAGAGCAGCAGGGAGACAAAAGAGCCGGCAAAACCGAATACGGCACAGAATACCAACAGGGAACCCATATTCAGCCCCTGGTGCCCCAGATAACTGCCGACGCCGAGAATATTCAGTGTGATACTGGCCAGCAAAAGGACTGCCATGTTTGTGGCCAGAAACAACAGGATTCTCTTCATGAGTTAAGGTGACCTCATCGTCATCATTGTCATTAAGGAGTTATATAAAGGCGTCTACTTCTTCTTTCAAGAGCGACTAAAAAATGCGCTTTATTTTTACATGGCACTGACAGAAAAAAGGCCGGGTGTCTGACCCCATTCCGATCAGCACCCGGTAAAAAACTGCAGCGCAGCCTGTGCAATCACTTCACTGCCTTTATTGTTAAGTGCCTGTCGGCAATGCCAGGCCATTGTAGCCTGTTTGCGGGCAACAGACGGCGGCAGGTCGTTCTTTTTATTATCCGGATTATCCGGGGCAGTAGTGGGCAGACTTAAGCGTAAAAAGCTTTTTTCCGTGAGTACCACCTGATCCAGCGCGTCTTGCCGGATAGTATCCTGGTAACGGATATAGCCTTCTGAAGCCAGCCAGAGCATAGCATCAAAACAGGCTTTGTGGCGCCGGTTAGGGATGCCGTACTCGTCGGTGCCGGCATTGGTAATCAGATCGTCAACGTAAAGTGTTGTCAGGCGGGGGAAGCTATTATAAAGCTGAACCAGCGTTTTTACGCAGTCCTGGTAAAATTCGTCAATGTGTATGTCGTTCATAGATCATCCATAAAAACGCTGAAAGGCTGACACTTTCAGAGGTTAATGTCCAAGTCAACAGCAGCTTTTCCATTAACATAATTCGCAATTACATAATCAGATACAGTCGTCTTCCCGGTAATGTCTTCGAAGGTCTGAGCCATCCTTCCCAAAGCTGCTCCGACCACTACTACTGCGGGTATGACAACAGGGGCTCTCGTCGACATGGATCTGATGAATGGTTGGCCGGTTGCTTTCGCCATCTGTTTCGCGATGTAAACGGCATTTCTTTCTAAAACAAAAGTCCCTACGCCAACCTTCAATCCTAAGTATGCCCCAACTTTGGTTAATGTGTCCGTCTCAAATTTAGTGCCACGGCAGGTGATACACGCAAGCTGTGCAAGCTTCTTACTGGTTTCAGTTGTGCCTTTCACGAGCAATGAATCCTGTGAATTTTATATTTACTGCGTCATAATCCGGGGAAATTATAGAGTAAATCTCTGCCTGTTGTGCGAGATTCAAGGCTCTTGACAATTGCCGGTTACACCTTTTTTTGTTGGCAACAGCATGATTAACGTCCTTGGCTCCAGCGCTGCTGCTGATTTTGTCGCATCAGGGCCTGGCGGGTATCCTGGCCTTCTTCGTAAACCGGTTTTTGATAGCCCGGCTGAAGCCGGGTCTTCGCTTCAAAGAAAAATCGGGCGCTGTCTGAGTGTTGTTTCTGCCTCGGAAATATTTCTGCCAGAAAGCCATGAATATGTCCGGCCGTACTGCCCAGGGCGCAGCGCATAAAAAATTCCATCTCTTTTTTTGCTTCGGGATCTTTCAGGAGCTGCAACCATTGGACGACGGTTTCGACCAGTTCCTTGTCCGATACCTGCTCAGGCAAGGGGCTGTTCCTGCGCATGGCAAGGCAGACGGATTGCTTCAGGGATTGCCAGGATATATCCAGCAACTCTCCTTTTTCGCTGTCCGTCAGGCCAACTGCCCCATACTCTCCGTTAACATAGCGCATAATGGTCCAGGACAACTCCAGTGTCAGGCGATAAATGCCAATGGCACCCTTTCGGGTTGGATCGGCAAGGACTCTCTGGTAGCAGGACAGCTCTCTGATGATATCACCATGGGCCCGATGGGCATTGACCTCGGCGAGCAATTGCCGAATGCCACAGTTCCAGTGATCTTTTCGCATGGTTTCCGTTGCTGACAGCGTTTTTCCATAAGGCCCCATCACTTGGTATGAGTCATCCGGTATCAGCGGTTCTGGTCGGTTACGGCCCTGCCAGACCCTGATCCCGGCCCTCAGTTTTTTGCACAGTTCCTTTACCAGGGTTTTCCGGCTCCGGGGCAGTGCTGGCATGACATCATCTGCCTCTGTGTTGAGAGTATCGGGCTCTTCGGGAGGGTCTTCGACGGTTCCGGTGCTTGCCGGTGTTACCGATTCAGTAACAGTTGGCGCGTACTGCGGCAACAGTACCGCCAATTCCTCTCGTAGTTGCTGAAGCAAGGTATGCTCGTGCTGCGTCCAGAAGGCCCCGGGATGACTAATCAGATTGTCGGCCTGTGCTTTCATGGTCTTAAGCTGTTCAAAGCTTAACCCGGGGAGTCCTGAGGCCAGCAGCTGACTCCGCAGCTTTATGCGCAGGATTTCCAGTTGCAGGCGGACATCAGGCTGCTTCTGCCCTGGCATCCGCCGAGAACCGCTCTCCGCCTGGATGATGGCTTCATAGGCACGATGGTGTTCACTCTGTTTGTTCAGGATAAATGCCTTGAGCCACAGCACCGGGTAGTAGTCAGGGGCTGTAGCTTCGGGTATCTGCCCATGGTTGCCTGTGAACAGGGCATCAAGCATCGTTTGGGCCTGGGGATGATATTGCGCCAGCCGTTGTGAAAGTCTTTCATGCTGTGGATCCGATAACGCTTCAGATGGAAAATGGGCCAGGGCGTACAGAAGCGCAAACCAGTTGTGGTCAACCCGATCAACGACCAGTGTGAGGATAAACTCAATATACAGGTCGCCCTCAGGAAAAAAGGGTCTCAGGGCATTCAACTGGCTCACAAACTTGTCTTTCTTGTGCAATTCCACCCGGTACGGTTCGCCATCCCGTGCTTTTGAATCAATGATGTTGTTCAGATCTTTCAACTGCGCAACACATGCTTCAATGACATGTCCTGCAAATATCTCTTTACCAGTAAACGACGTTTTCGGATCAAGGATACCTGTCTTATTAAGCTGGTTAAGGACGGCCAGTAAATGCAGTGAATTATCCTGACCATAAGTGCGTTTACCAAACGCCGCCATGATTGTCTTTACTGAGCACAAGATCTCAGAATCAAGTTCCCGGTCATGGTCGAGTACCTTGGCTAGTAACCTGGCAAACAACTCACACCATTTGGAATATAGTTTCTGTTCGGATTGTTCGATTTTTTTCAATGATTTTGCTATTGGATCAACAAAAAGTGAAAAGCATTTAAGAACTCTTTTCAGCAGAGTGACAGATTCAGTTTTATCCGCCTTATCGATATTATCCGGTAAGTTTATGACAATATCATCTGTCGTATTTTTGCTGACTGTTTCGCCATCATCATCGCTATCACTGGACACACGGTATAATTCTTGCGCGATCTGACGGTTTATATCGTTGCTCATTTCATTTACTTTTTTATAAAAATTTTCCCGGAATTCCTTATAAAAATCTGCAGCTTTCATCAGTCGTTCAAAAGTTGCCATATTTGGACAGGTCGGCATTGCCTTGAGGCACTCCTGGTGCAAATCTTTACACCTGTTCATATGCTTTGACAGTTGTCGCGTATCAATATCGTGCAGTAACTCACCTTGTTCCAATGAAGCGTCTGGATTATAAGTGCGAAAACTATGTTTCATGAAGTTACTCAGTGCACCCATTTCAGCAATCATGCTTTTCAAAATAAGCTGGTGCTTTTGGGCAGGTGTTGTAGATTGAACTTGCCGTCTGCCTAGTTTCCCGGTTTTCCTGCAATCTTTATCAGGGGGATTCGCAGAGAATGCTGTGTTCGATGTTGTGGGAGGCAGGTTATCCACAATGATAATCCCGTTTTAATTACTTTTATTTCTTCCCTGACAAGTTCCATTATTAAATAGAACACTGTTTTTTCGATTGTCAGACAAAATAAAAGTTCAACCCCATCATTCTTTTTCTGGTCTCGAATATAAACCCTGACAACTTCTTCATCCAAACCAATGGTTGATAGTGCCTATTTTGCCGGGATACTTATGGACATGATCTCCCGTTAAATGTCCTTTTAAGCTGTTCTGTTGAACCTATGCGAGTCGCCCCGGCATAGCCGGGGGGGGGACCGGTGTTAATTACTGCTGGTACCGACTGAGAAAACGTTCAAGTTTGGTCATTACGGTTTCCAGGTCTTCTGTCCTGGGGAGCGAAATGATTCGCAGATGGTCAGGCTCAGGCCAGTTGAAAGCAGTACCCTGGACCAGCAGTACTTTTTCCTGAAGGAGGAAATCCAGTACCAGTTGTTCATCATCATGGATCTTGTGATGTTTAGGGTCGAGCCTTGGGAACAGGTAGAGGGCACCTTTGGGCTTGGTACAGCTGACGCCCGGTATCTGGTCCAGCATTTCCCAAGCCCGGTTACGCTGCTCAAGCAGTCTGCCGCCGGGCAATATCAGGTCATTAATACTCTGGTAACCACCCAATGCGGTCTGAATGGCGTGTTGCGCAGGCACGTTGGCACAGAGGCGCATTGAGGCCAGCATTTCCAGGCCTTCCAGGTAGCTTCTGGCATTTTGCTTCGGGCCGGAAACCACCAGCCAGCCAGCCCGGAAGCCGGCAACCCGGTAAGATTTGGACAGGCCGTTAAAACTGATACAAAGCACGTCGTCTGCCAGTGAGGCCAGGGCCGTGTGCTCAACCCCGTCATAGAGGATTTTATCGTATATTTCGTCAGCGAATATGATCAGATCGTGCTCTCTGGCCAGCTGTACGATCTCTTTCAGAAGGTCGTCCGGATAAACCGCGCCAGTAGGGTTGTTTGGATTGATAACCACAATCCCCCGGGTTTTGGCGGTAATTTTACTGCGGATATCGTCAATATCCGGACACCAGTCTGACTGCTCATCCTTACGATAATGAACGGCACGACCACCGGACAGATGCACAGCGGCGGTCCACAAAGGGTAGTCCGGAGTCGGGATCAGCATCTCATCGCCATTGTTCAGTAATGCCTGCATGGTCATAACCACCAGCTCACTGACACCGTTACCGATAATAATGTCTTCAACAGAAATGGGCGGGAAGTTCTTCTGTTGACAGTACTGCATAATGGCCTTGCGGGCTGAAAACAGGCCTTTGGAATCACAGTAACCCTGCGACAACGGCAAATTACGGATCACATCCTGGGTGATTTCATCGGGGGCATCAAAGCCAAACGCCGCGGGATTGCCCGTGTTCAATTTAATGACACGATGTCCCTCTTCTTCCAGCCGTTTGGCTTCACGAAGAACGGGGCCGCGAATGTCGTAACAGACATTGTCGAGTTTGGTGGATTTTTCAATATCCTTCATGGATGTCTTACCGATGGTTTCAGGTTCTTTGGGCTTGCCGTGTGGCATTATGAATTGATCTTGCAAGAGTTGCACTAGTGTAGATAGTTTTTAACCGGGCGGTTATCCTTATCCGAGACGATTCAGGAAAGTCTCTGTTGACTGATGAAAGTGGATTAAGAGGGCAGTATTTGATGACCGAAAAAAAATCAGATGAACAGTGGCGGGCAACGCTTACCGATGAACAGTACTATGTATGCCGTGAAAAGGGGACTGAGCAGCCTTTTACCGGCGAATATAACTTCTTTGAGAAAGATGGTGTTTTTCACTGTGTCTGCTGCCAGCAAAAGCTGTTTGACTCATCGGTGAAATTTGATGCCGGGTGTGGTTGGCCCAGTTTCTACCAAACCATCGACAGCGATGCGATCACCATGCAGGAAGACAACAGCCTTGGCATGGAGCGCACAGAAGTCCTTTGTTCTAATTGCGGTGCTCACCTGGGCCACGTATTTCCGGACGGGCCGGAGCCTACCGGCCTGCGATATTGTATCAACTCGGTGGCGATGAAGTTTAAAGACCGATAGTCCTGCCGGCTACTCATGAAATATATCAGGGAATAATTTCAGCACTCTTTCGTATGGAGTTTTTTCACGGAACTTCTGGTTGATAGACAAGTCTGTACAAGTTATGAACAGTGTCAGTCAATCTTGTGCAATCTGCTGGGATGAAATCAAGGAAAGTCCTGGTACAAGGTGTTCTCGAACTGCAGCGGCCCTTGCTCGAAAGATCCGAATCAAAGACGCGGCTACGGTCGTAAGGCTACAGCCGTGCACTCATGAATACCACCACGCATGTATAAGCGACTGGGTAAAAATAACCCCACGATGTCCAATTGACCGCCGCCTGATAACGGGCAGTACTCCCTCAATGACCTGGCCCATAGATCTGCGGAAGGAGCTGTTCAAGTCAATTGAGGGCAACCGGATCAAGGATGTGGAGGATATTCTGTCAACCGGGTTCAACCCTGATCAGCGCTCGCTCCTGGATAGGAAAAACCCTCTAACCCTGTCGTTAAAGCAACAACGCTGGGAAATAGCAGCACTGCTGATAAGAGCGGGATTGACCACCAACAATAAAGTAGCGCAAAACAACCTGGGCTTGATGTACCTGTACGGTCTGGGGGTGGAGCAGAACTACGCCGAGGCCCTGACCTGGTTCTACAAGGCCGCCGACCATGGGAATGCCAAAGCACAAAACAACCTGGGCTTGATGTACCTCAATGGTCTATGGGTTGAGCAGAACTACGCCGAGACCCTTAACTGGTTCCACAAGGCCGCCGACCGTGGGGACCCCGACGCACAAAACAACCTGGGCTCTATATACTTAAGGGGCCTGGGAGTGGAGCAAAACTACGCCAGTGCTTTCACCTGGTTCCGCAAGGCCGCCTGCCAGGGATACAGTCCCGCGCAAAACAACCTGGGCTGGATGTATGCAAAGGGCCTGGGGGTAAAGCAGAACTACGCCGAAGCCCTGACCTGGTTTTGTAAGAGTGTCAACCAGGGAAGTGCCGCCGCGCATAACAATCTGAGCTGGATCCTCGGTGAGTTGCCTTTGGAGACGGAGCAAAACTGCGTCGAGGCCTTTATCTGGTTCCGCAAGGCCGCCAAAAAGGGAGACGTCAGCGCGCAAAACATACTGGGCTGGATGTACTTTAAAGGACTGGGGGTGGAGCAAAACTACGGTGAGGCTCTGACCTGGTTCCGCAAGGCCGCTGACCAGGGACACGCTGCCGCACAAAGCAACCTGGGCTGGATGTACTATCAGGGGCTGGGGACGGAGCAGAACCACACCGAAGCCCTGACCTGGTACGAGAAGGCTGCCAACCAGGGAGACGCCGCGTCGCAATATCAGCTTGCCTGGATGCACTTTAAGGGGCTGGGGACGGAGCAGAACTGCGCCAAAGCCCTGACCTGGCTCGGCAGGGCTGCTGACCAGGG
Source organism: Thalassotalea sp. G20_0 (assembly GCF_017744175.1). Lineage (NCBI taxonomy): Bacteria > Pseudomonadati > Pseudomonadota > Gammaproteobacteria > Alteromonadales > Colwelliaceae > Thalassotalea > Thalassotalea sp. G20_0. Next base: position 77,596 of record NZ_JAGHQV010000016.1, read on the forward strand.
ACACGCCGCTGCGCAATATCATCTGGGCTGTACGCTCCAGAACGGTCTGGGGACAGAGCAGAGCGACGTCGAGGCCTTGATCTGGTTCCGCAAGTCTGCCGACCAGGGAAACGCCGCTGCACAGTATCAGCTGGGCCTGATATTTCTGAAGGGGCTTGGAACAGAGCAGAATTATGCCGAAGCCCTGATCTGGTTCCGCAAGGCCGCCGACCAGGAACACGCCGGTGCACAACACAGTCTGGGTTGGATGCACCAACACGGTCTGGGGGTGGAGCAGAGCTATGCCGAGGCCCTGGCCTGGTACCTCATGTCTGCTGATCAGGAACACGCCGCTGCACAAAACAACCTGGGCTATTTTTACCTGATGGGTCTGGGGGTGGAGCAGAACTACGCCGAAGCACTGTTCTGGTTTTGCAAGTCTGCCGACCAGGGTGTTGCCGCTGCACAATATCAGCTGGCCTGTATGCACCTGAAGGGTCTGGGGACGGAGCAGAACTTCGCCGTGGCCCTGACCTGGCTTGACAAGGCCGCCAGGCAGGGGCACACCGCTGCGCAAAAAAATCTGAAGCGGCTGCATCGCAACAGTCCGGGGTTGGAGCAATCAAGCTGCTGACAGCGAACTTTACCCATAACCTTTTGTCCAACTCCCGTTTCCCGGCTACTTCCATAAAATATCATTTCCTCAGGGATTCCAGTGATCAGAACACAGCAGTGGGGATTGGCGATGCCCTTCTTAGTACTTACGTACTGCAAAGTTTGCAACAGTATACCAATAGTGCACCAAGGTCCTCCCTGGTGATTGGTACTATTGTCAGCGAAGGTTGTTGCAGCGGTGTTGCTGTTTGCGTCTGCGCCACAACACCACGCCCGGTAGCGGAAATGCCGGCCGGTGCTATTCCGTTTGCCGATTATGCCGGCGACCTGGAGGCTAACAACAATGATAGTATCAGCCCGGCATCATGACACACGGTCAAACAGGAAACCCTGAATAACGCTCCGGGTATGGGAAACAGAAGATTAATCCGGTACTTTTGTTGGACTGCTGCAACTAATTGCTTTTTTTATTGTCTGATTGAGTACCAGCAAAACAAAAGCCTTAGTGAGTTACTCAATTATGCAACCTGCAAAGCTCCCACCATCGTTGCCACAGCCCAACTCAAACAGCCAGGAACCCTCTGCAAAGTCAACAGAAAAACCAGAAAAGTCTGAAAGCAGCTGGTTTGGTGCCTTCGTTACCGGGCTTCGACATGCTATTGGCTACTCAGACACCGGTTCAGGCACAGATACTGCCCTTGCCGACAGAAAAATTTCTTCCTCTGACCCGGGCGGCCCTGCAGGTAAAGGCACACTATCCGCAACCAGCACAACAACCGGTCCGCAGGCCGGAATTCTGATGGATCCGGAAGAGGCTCTGACTGCTCTTACAGAAGCTGTAGAAGCAAAAGATACCGCCCGGGTTCAATCATTATTGGCATCGCTGAAACTGTCATCCCCGGATCAGGCTGCGCAAAAAGCCGGGGATATCCTGAAAACCGTCTTGCAGGATAACTTACCATCTATCCAAAGCTTGCCCCCAGAAGAGTACAATAAGCTTAAAGTGCTTATCGACTGTTTGCTGGCAGGATGTGACCATGATGATAGTACACTGGCGAATTCAGCTCTTGAGTTGTTCTTCGACCGGAAAGATTTCGACCATGCCGCTCATATTAAAGATACCTGCAAAACAACTGCAAATCTTGAAGCAGACCGTTTCAAGGTAGCTCTCGATGAACTGGTCCGGGAATTCTCACCCTACACTGAACCTGCCATAGAAATCGAAACACTGTTCCAGCAACCCAAATCAGACGCTGATCGTAGCTATGCTCGCGATAAACTGATCAAGAAATACACATCAGACGCTGAAAGTAGCGAAGCTCTCGATAGACTGATCCTGAAATACGGAAAAGAAGCTGAACCTGGCAAACACCCCCTTTATGACCATGGCAAAGCAATACTGAAACTGGCAAATCTGCAAGATGCCCAATCCCTGGAGTTTGCCAAAAATACTCTGGCTATCGGGCTGGAAAAATGTTTGCAAAACCCTGGATGGCTACTAAATCTGGGCGAAGAAAAGTATGAAGACATAGTGGAATTTTTTAAGGAATTTTTCGAACAAGGCATCAAGGATACCAAGCTGGCATACTCCCTCATGAATCTCTGCTTTACCAGGCGTAATTACGATAGAGCCATAGCTATTTCAGACAATCTCAGTGTTCGCCTTACCGACAAGGACCTTATCAAAGCCCTCATGGATACATCTCGCCAACGCTCTCACGATGTCGATAAACTGCTGCAACTGGCAGCTCCCGGGGCGGCTGGCAAACCAATAATTAAAAACACCATTCAGGATATTTTGACAAAAAAGCAACGTGAAATCAGGTTCTTGGAACACCACGATATTTCAATTTTCAAGGATTTTATCGCATCTTATGCCTGGCACCTTCCCGGAGAGGTCAGTGACAAATTATTCCTGCTCAATCCGCTCATTGAGTTTTGTGTCTGCAGAAATGAAATTGACATGGCAAAAAGACTGAAAAGTCGTTTTGAGGGGTGTTTCCTTGAGCAGAAGGCTTACCAGGATGCTTGTCAAAAAGTCACTCAGTCTTCAATCGATGAGACAAAGAAATCAGAGATATTAGACAAATTACGGGATTTGACGGAGCATACCAAGAGCAAGACCGATTAAGGACCGGCCTTCCCCTCTTATTGTGCCTGATGAGAAATTATTGAGAAGACTTATTGTCTAATCAACCGCAGAGCCCCTGGTTTGCTATCTGATGTACTGCGCCAGGGGTTAATATCCAGCCCACCCCGCCGCAGGTATTGGGCATATACCGTCAGCTCTTTAAACCTGTAGTGTTTTTGCAGATCAACAAACGCTCGCTCAACACACTGTTCATGGAACTCCTGATGATCCCTGAATGAACAGACATATTTCAGTAGCGATGCATGATCAATCTGCTCGCCACAATAACTGACCACCAGCGTTCCCCAGTCAGGCTGGCCGGTAACCGGGCAGTTGGATTTCAGCAGATGGGTATTCAACGTCTCACTGACCAATCCATCATCAGCCGCTGATTTATTGCCCGTTGAAGTTCTGGCCAGCAGCGTTAGATCATACCGGTAACAATCAACAATAACATCGGCTTCATCAATATTGATCCCCGGTGCTGGCTCAAAAGCACGGGCCTCGAATTCATCGATGGTATATAGCCGCACTGCCACCGGTGCTTTGGCTGCTGCAGAAAGATCCCGGGCAATACAGTCTGCAACCTGTTCAGCACTGGCAAACCGGGATTGATTAAACGAGTTGAGGTACAGTTTGAACGACTTGGATTCAATCAGGCAGGGGGAGCTGCAGGGCAGCTCAAACCGGGCAACGCGTACAACGGGCTTTCCGGAAAGGTTTAACCAGGAAAGCTCATAGCCATACCAGAGGTCACGACCGTAAAACGGCAAATTATCCGGATCAATCCCCAGCTCTTTACGCTTGTCTCGCCGCTCAATGGGAAACAGCAACGAAGGATCGTATTCCGATTTGTAGTCGCTGTTTTTACCCAGCGGTGAAGCATGCAGAACATCACTCATTGCCAACAACCATCAACTTCTCAGACCTCGACCGGTTTTCAGCAGGTGCAAGCTGTAGGCACCCAGTAACAATATCGCCAGCAACATTACCGCAAAAGCAAAGCGGGTATCAACACCACCTGCCTCCCCCAGCAGTCCATAGCGAAAGGTATTCACCTGATAGAGAATCGGATTCAGCATAGAGACTTTCTGCCAGAATTCGGGCAGGATTTCGATGGAGTAAAAGACACCACCAAGGTAGGTCATGGGCGTCAATACAAAGGTCGGAATAATGGATACATCGTCAAACTTTCTGGCAAAAATACCATTGATAAACCCTCCCAGGGCAAACAGGGTGGCGGTCATGACCACGGCCAGTAAAGTAGCAAACACATCGTAGATATCCAGCTCAACAAAGAACATGCCCAGCCCCATGACGATAGCCCCGGTAATCACACCCCGGGCCACCCCTCCCAGCACATAGCCCGCCAGAATGATCCAGTTGGGCACGGGAGATATCAGCACCTCTTCAATGCTTCGCTGAAATTTATTGCTGAAAAAACTGGAGGCTACGTTACTGAAGCTGTTGGTAATCACCGACATCATGATCAACCCGGGCAATACGTAAGTCATATAACTGAAGCCGCTCATGGTACCAATGCGAGAACCAATCACCGCCCCAAAAATAACAAAATAGAGCACCATGGAAATCGCCGGCGGTAACAGAGTTTGCGGCCAGATTCGCATAAAGCGCCGCACTTCCTTGGCAAAGATGGTGACAAAGGCAACCCAGTGATAACGAAATTCACTGTGTTGCGGCCTTTCAGGCAGGCCTCGACTTCCCCCATGTTCCAAGCCTGACATCACGCCTCGCCTCCCATTGCACTGTCACCTTTCAAGGCACCTTTGGTCATATTGACAAAAAGCTCTTCCAGCCGGTTGTTTTTATTTCGCATGCTGGCGACTTCTATTTTAAGTTCACTCAGCTGCCGGAACAGATCGTTCACGCCCGTGTTCTTATCCACTTCAACTTCCAGGGAGTTGTTGTCAATTTTGTTCACCTTATAGCCTGAAAACACCGGTATCTGTTCAATAGGCTGGCGCAAATCCAGGACAAAACTTTCCTTCTGCAACAGGCTGAGCAGCCGTTTCATGCTGGTGTTTTCCACGATTTCTCCCTGATCGATGATGGCAATATTACGACAGAGTTGCTCCGCCTCTTCCAGATAGTGGGTAGTCAGAATAATCGTAGTGCCCTGGTCGTTGATCTCTTTGATAAACTCCCACAGACTTCTACGAAGCTCTATATCCACGCCAGCGGTGGGTTCATCAAGAATCAGCAATTCAGGTTCATGGATCAACGCCCTGGCAATCATCAAGCGTCGCTTCATACCGCCCGACAGCATTCGGGACTGGGTAAAGCGTTTATCCCACAAGCCGAGTTTTTTCAGGTAGTGCTCAATACGGGGTCTGGCCTGTCTGGCAGAAAGACCATAATAGCCAGCCTGACTGACCAGAATGTCTTCAACTTTTTCAAACTGATTAAAGTTAAATTCCTGGGGCACTACCCCCAGGGAACGCTTGGCCCGAACCAGATCACGCTCAATGTCATGGCCGAAGACAGAGACACTCCCGGCAGACTTTCGGACCATTGATGAAATCACGCCGATGGTGGTTGATTTGCCAGCACCATTGGGACCCAGCAAGGCAAAAAAATCGCCTTTCGCGACCTCCAGATCAACCCCTTTCAGAGCAACAAAACCGTCGTCGTATACTTTTTTTAAATTCTTGATGGCCAATGCCTGAGTCATGGTTCTCAGCCTTGAGATATCTATAATCAGTTATGAAATCTTATAATAAAAAAATCTTTGAGACCGTTAATTTATTTACACGGTCTGCAATGATCAGGATAAGAAACGCCCCCGGCCAGTGAGGAGCGTTTATCGCAGGTAAGCGAGCAGTGATGCCAAAGCCTTTCTGGCATTGGGGTAAGCGAAGGTAAAGCCTGCTTCCTGAAGTCGCCTGGGCGTCACCGCCTGCCCTTCCGTTAGCAACTGTGCAGACTCTCCAAGCATCAACGCAAGAACACTTTCTGGCGTGGTCAGGATCGCCGGTCGGCGAACCGCACGCCCAAGCTCTTTGGCAAATGCCTTGTTGGTCAGAATCTCCGGGGAAACGGCATTAAAAACCCCTTTTGTTTCCGGATGGTTTACCAGATAGAGCAATGCATTGAGCATATCATCCATATGTATCCAGGACATGATCTGTCGGCCATTGCCAATTGGCCCTCCCAGCCCCAGACGGAAAACAGGCAGCATCTTCTGCAACGCTCCGCCACTGGGGTGCAACACCACACCGATTCTGACGATACAGGTGCGAACCCCCAACGCCTCAACGCGCCTGGCCACCTGTTCCCAGCGATCACAAAGGGTTGCCGCAAAGTCACTGCCCACTTCCGCAGACTCATCCAGCTCCTCACCAGGACGGGAGAAACCATAATACCCGATCGCAGAAGCACTGATGAAACAGCCCGGTTTAGTTTCCATCCGCTCAATCAGGTCCACCAGCTCTGACGTTACCCCAATTCGGCTATCCAGCAGGGTCTTTTTGCGAGCCTGGCTCCATCTTTTATCGAGAATGCCCTCCCCGGCGAGATTAATCACCGCATCAAAATACGAGGCTGGATTAACAGCGGATAGCGAGGAAACAGGCTTTACCCGGGTAGAGAGTTGCAGACGAACTTCTTTAGCCGGTTGACGACTCAACACGACCACCTGATGCCCTTCATTAAGCAGACGATGAACCAGTCGGCGCCCAATAAACCCGGTACCACCGGTAATCAGATATTGCATGAATCCATCAGCTCCATTGCTCAGCCCCAATTGTGCCCTGACTTATTGCCAGCAGAGGCAGGGAAACTACATTTGATTAATAATACTCACATCCGTTAATAATCGTAACATTTTCTGGAAAGATAAAAAAAAGCCCAGGTCCCCTCAAACCTGAGCTTTATTGACTGCCACTCTGATGCTCCCGCTTCTATTCTAATTTCCATGCTGTGGTTTTGACTGCCCAGACCCGGAGCAGGGCATTTCTTGTTGTTTGACCTGCTCTTGTTGATCCAGTGCACACTTCGAATTGTACGTAAAAGCCGCACACGACCACTTGATCCAGATCAAACTATTTCGACATATACCTATCGGAATATTATTAACTCCACCTACGAACCAACAGAATCTGACAAGCTCCTTAGTAAAGCATCCAGTTGGTCTATTCTTATGGACTATTGTTTTTCTCCTCCAACACACTAACCGAGACTGACTCAATCTGATCGCAGCAGGGTATCTGTACTCCGTCGCCATTCATAACGGGCAGGAGTTGCAGTTGACCGGTTACTATTCAAGAGGCGGTCTGACCGGTTAATCCCTTTCCGGAGCCACCCTCATGATCAAAAGTACTTTCGGTACGCTGCAAAAAATTGGTAAAGCATTAATGCTGCCAGTTGCCGTACTGCCTGTAGCCGGGATTCTTCTGGGCGTTGGCAGTGCAGGGTTTTCGTTCATACCGGACCTGATTTCCAGCATTATGGCCCAGGCTGGCGGTGCCGTCTTCAGCAATCTGCCGCTGATTTTTGCCATTGGTACCGCCATAGGACTGGCGGAAAACGACGGCGTTTCTTCAGTGGCTGCTGTCGTTGGCTTTGTCATTATGCTCGGCACCATGGGTATCATGGCCAATCAACTGGGCTTTGAACCCTCATCGGTGATGGGCATCAGTACCATTGACACCGGCGTCTTTGGCGGCATCATTGTCGGGATACTGGCTTCAGTGATGTTTAACCGGTACTACAAAATTCAGTTACCGGAGTATCTTGGTTTCTTTGCCGGTAAGCGATTTGTCCCCATTGCCACCGGCATCAGTGCCATTTTGCTCGGTATTCTGCTGAGTTTTATCTGGCCTCCTATCCAATCCGTTATCAATAACTTTTCCCATTGGTCAGTGAATGAAAACCCGGAGATGGCAGGGTTTGTTTACGGCTTTGTCGAAAGGCTACTTATCCCTTTTGGCCTGCACCATATCTGGAACGTGCCTTTCCATATGGAAATGGGTGAATTTATTGATGAGTCCGGTACAGTATTTAATGGCGATATTGCCCGCTTCTTTGCCGGAGACCCAACCGCCGGTTTTCTGGCCGGCGGCTACCTGTTCAAAATGTTTGGTTTGCCGGCAGCAGCCATTGCCATGTGGCATTGTGCAAAACCGGAAAACAGGGCAAAAGCTGGCGGTATCATGATCTCTGCAGCGCTTACCTCGGTACTGACGGGCATCACAGAGCCCATTGAATTTTCTTTCCTGTTTGTTGCCCCGCTGCTCTATGGTATGCACGCGTTGCTGGCTGGCATGGCTTTCGCCATCACCAACTATCTGGACATCAAGATGGCCATGTCTTTTTCTAATGGCCTGATCGACTACGTACTCTATTTCGGCATTGCCACCAAACCTGTCTGGATCATTATGCTCGGGGCACTCTATGCCGTACTTTACTATGTTATTTTCCGGGTACTGATTCTGGCACTTAACTTGAAAACGCCCGGGCGCGAAGATGAAAGTGAGAGTGAAGTCAATGCCGGGTCATCCAGCGAGCTGGCCGTTAATCTGATTAATGCGTTTGGTGGTAAAGGCAATATTAAAAATCTGGACGCCTGCATTACCCGCCTCAGAGTTACCGTTAACAATACAGAGAATGTCGATGTAGACCGTATCAAACAGCTGGGCGCAACCGCAGTGGTGGTGGTTGGCCATAATATGCAGGCAATCTTCGGGCCCAGGTCTGACAATATCCGTACCGAAATGCAGGAGGCCATGAAGACCATATGATAAGGGGGTCACGCCAGAAGCCTGGTACATGGTTTCAATGAGTTTGACGTGTACAGCCTCCGTTCACCCTGAGCGGAGTCGAAGGGTGCTTGGCACGATCTATCAGAATCCGGAGTTTCCGCCCTTCGACAAGCTCAGGACGAACGGAGTGCGGAGGCACGACAACCCGTCAAGCTCATTGAAACCATGTACAAGTCTCAGGACTTCTGGCGGTGCTTATGAATGACAGGAATCCGCCGATAGAAAAATTTTCATAATTATTGCGGAGATAAGCGCATGCATGGAGTAGGAGGCACTCAGCAGCTCGCCAATCTGGCACCAGCAAACGACAGCAATGTCCAGACTGACAAAGGCTTTTTTGGCCAGCTCAAAGTCACTGTCGTTAAAGGCGTAAGAAATATTCTCTCTGCAAATTATTCATCAATCCCCGACAACGCCAAGCTTGCTTCACGAAATATCACCGTGCTCGCCTCCGCCCTGCACCCCTTGTTTAATGAGAGGGATAACGACGGAGCCAAAGGCATCAGCCCGGATTTTGAGCAGGCTTTGAAAGAGGCAAGTAATAATCCAAAATCCCTGAAATTTTTTTCTCGAATCAACCAGGAATTGGAGAAAATACAACAGTTGCAAGAAAAACTTTCAGAACTTTATATCACTAACCACGCACTTCTGAAGAAGCCCGGGGGAATGAATACCGCGCGATTCAAGGAAGTCAATAAAAAAATCACTGAATGTCAAGATTTCATGACTGGTGCCAAACAAAAGGGCACCCGTGCCCAGGAAAATTTCAATAAAACGGTGGACCCTCAACTGAAACTTGATATTGACGCGTTACAGGTGCCGGAGGAAAAACGCTCGCCTGAATCTGCTAAAGACTTAGCCAAGTTTGAAAAAATGAAAACTGATCTACTTAAGCGCTAGCCAACAGGGATTCGAAACATCCTTTATGGGAACATTCATTCCCGCCAAAGATACCTTCTGGCTTGCACTCATTCATTAGCCATACAGGCCGACAAATAGACTATATTTCACTATCTTCTTAATTGTGTTGGGGGAGACACTGCGATGCATGGAGTCGGCGGCGGCCATCAACCTGTCAACCTGACACCGACAACCAACGACGTTAAAGCTCCGGAAACCAATAAATCAGAAGGAGACTTTCGCGGGTTTAAGGTCACAACAACAAAAACATTCAAGTCATTCCTGTCATCCCTGTTATCCCGTTTTTCGTCAACACCCGGAAAAACCAGCATCCGGGACAGACACGCCCAAAAGTACAAGCCAACACAGCAACACGGCCCAACCGTCAGTGACAAACAAGCAACAGAAAAGAGTGTTGAGCAGCCAGCAAAACAGGCCAATCCAGCCACCATCAAAAGGAGATTTGACAGGCTTTGCTCCAATCTGGAACGGATGCAAACTTTTAAAAATGATTTACAAAACCTGGAGCGTGGTACTGACGAGTTCAGAATGTGTAGTCTTGGACTTCAGCGGGCTAAAGCAAAGTTTAATGCGGCAGTTGACAGCTTCAATAACTCCGTCAGTGCTGATCAACAAATTGACGCTTCAGACCTTGAGATGACAATGGCGAATAAACATTCACCAGAATTTGCTGAAGACGCCGCAAAATATAAACAAATGAACATCCCTGCCTTTGTAGAGAATACAGAGAATGTTGAGCAACCAATAGATCTGGCCCTCAAAAATCCAGACACTGAGAAAAAATTTACCAACCTTTGCGATACCCTGAAACAGATGCAAGATTGTAAAAATGAGTTACAGGACCTGGGTCATAGAAGTAATGCTCACATAGAGTCTGAATCTGACATTAATGTGGCTAAAGCAAACTTTAAACAGGCAGTAGAAAGCTTCAACAGTGTCGTTGGTGATGATCTGAAAGTTGACGCTTTCGACCTTGAGATGGCAATGGCTAATAAGGACGCACCAGAATTTGCCGAAAACATAGCCAGGTTTCAACAAATGAAAATCCCTTCATTTATGCCAAAAAGCTAACTTTATCGTGTTTCTGCGCGGCACTTTTCTTGCCTGCACGGTTTTTGTATAAGCGAACTTTCGTCAATGGCCAAACCAGTCTGGCTGGCCATCATTGAAAGCGACTCACTTCATATATACAGTCAACAGCGTATCAGCCCCAGCCTGCACATGCCCACTGGACTTCTCCAGGTGACTGACATCATCCATATTGGAGATCACAATGGGCGTTACCAAACTTCTCGCCTTTTCCTTCAGCAAAGTAAGATCCACTTCAACCACAGGATCACCCGCTTTAATCCGCTGCCCTTCTGTCGCTATCCGTTTAAAGCCCTCCCCTTTCAGCTCCACGGTGTCAATGCCAAAATGGACAAACAGCTCAACGCCCGAGGGGGTTTCCATACTGAAAGCATGATTGGTTTCAAAAATCTTGCCAATCACACCATCACAGGGCGCGACCATAATATGCCCGGTTGGATCAATGGCCAGACCATCTCCCACCACCTTGTCGGCAAACACCGGATCCGGAACGTCCTCTATGGGAACAATCTTGCCCGTCAAAGGTGCCTTCAGGACTGTTCCCTCATTCGAGCCAAAGCCCAGACTTTTTTTGAGAGAGTCAAAGATAGCCATAACTGTTACCTGCGGCTGTTACAACAATCTTCTGTGAAGCTTGCCCATGGCATGAGACCGCTTCACAGATGCGGGACCGGACTAACCGGCTGGGAGGAAAGCAAAAAGCCTCTTGTTCAGAGGCTTTTCCGACTTAAAGAACTTTAGTCATCTGCTGATCAGCATTCAACCATTGGGCTCCAGAGAATCAAACCGAAACGATTTCAGCCACTTTCATCAGGTGATTGTCAATCTGGTTGTGCTTACTGATTGCTCTTTCCAGCGGGGTTTTCACCACCTGCTGGTCACGGACGCCGACCATAATACCACTGTCGCCATTGCGCAGCGCTTCTACAGCAGCAACACCAAGGCGGCTGGCCAGAACACGGTCAAAGCAGCTAGGCTTGCCACCACGCTGGATATGCCCCAGCACGGTAACCTTCACTTCATATTCAGGAAAGTTTTCTTCCACAGCACGGGACAGTTCAAAAACACCACCACTGCGATCACCTTCAGCAACCACAATAATACTGGAGGTTTTGCCCGCACGGCCGCTCTTCTGCAAAGATTCCATGAACAGTTCAACCGTCTTTTCCTGCTCAGGAATCAGGATATCCTCTGCACCGGAAGCAATGCCCGTGTTCAGAGCAATAAAGCCGGCATCACGGCCCATCACTTCAATGAAGAACAGGCGGTTATGAGAAGTTGCGGTATCACGAATCTTATCGATGGCTTCAACAACGGTATTCAGGGCTGTGTCATAACCAATGGTGAAGTCAGTCCCGTAAATGTCATTATCGATGGTACCGGGAACCCCAATACAAGGCAGACCATGCTCTTCTTCCAGCAGCATGGCACCGGTGAATGAACCATCACCGCCGATCACCACCAGACCATCCAGCTCCGCAGCCCGGGCATTTTCGTAGGCCTTTACACGGCCTTCTTTGGTGCGGAACTCCTGACAGCGGGCAGATTTCAGGAAGGTCCCCCCCTGATTAATGATATTGGCAACCGTCCGGGCATCCGCCACGTCCATACGGTTTTCAATCAACCCTTTGTAGCCTTCCTGAATTACTACGGGAACAATACCGTAGTAAATACAGGCACGAACAGCGGCACGGATGGCCGCATTCATACCGGGAGCGTCGCCCCCGGAAGTCAAAACTCCGACTCTCTTTAATTCGGTCATGCCAGGCTCTTCTCCTTCCAAGTGCCTAACTGCTGGTAAAGCAATTAGAAATAAACAGGTTCTGTTGACTCAGCTTACGCTGATAATCTGCATGGTGTTGGTACCACCTTCGATTTCCTGACTTTCGCCTTTGGTCAGAATAATCTTGTCGCCTACTTCCAGAAGACCACGCTCTTTAAGGACATTAATTGCACGTCCATTGACTTCCGGGCCGTACTCAGTACCACTGTCAAAAGCCACCGCTTCCACGCCACGATACAGGGCAACCCGGCGCTCGGTAGTCTGGTAACGCGTCATGGCAAAAATAGGAAGGCGGGTATTGATTCTGGACATCCACAAGGGTGTGGCACCACTTTTCGTCAGACAGACGATGGCCTTAATGTCACTCTGATGGTTAGCCGCAAACAGGGTTGCCTGAGCGATGGCCTCATCAATATTGGTAAACTGACCAATGCGGCGCTCTGTCATGTACTCAACGGACTGTTTTTCAGCACCGAGACAAATGCGACTCATGGCCTTGACCACTTCATCCGGGCGCTTACCGGTGGCGGTTTCGCCGGACAACATCACGGCATCAGTGCCATCCAGTACCGCATTGGCGACGTCAAACACTTCTGCCCGGGTTGGTTGCGTGTTGTGAATCATGGACTCCATCATCTGAGTGGCGGTAATGACCGGCTTATTCAAACGACGGGCTTCATTAATCAAGTGCTTCTGGGCACCAATCAGCTCAGGATCACCAATTTCGACACCCAGGTCACCACGGGCAACCATCACGGCATCGGATGCAGAAATAACTTCAGCCAGTAGATCATGGTCGTTCACCACCTCAGCCCGCTCGATCTTGGACAGTATAGCGGCGGTTCCGCCAGCTTCGCGGAGTAAACGACGGGCTTCTTCAACATCACTGGCGTGACGAACAAAAGATACGGCCAGATAGTCCACTTCCAGCTCAGCCGCCAGAAGGATGTCCTGCTTATCTTTTTCCGTTAATGCCGCCGCAGAAAGACCACCACCCTGAAGGTTAATGCCCTTGTTGTTGGACAGCTCGCCACCATTGATCGCTTTGGTTTTAATGCACGGACCATCAATCGCCATGACTTTCAGGCTGATCCGTCCGTCATCAAGCAGCAGTATGTCACCAACCTTGCAGTCGTTTGGCAGATCTTTATAACCGAGCCCCACCTGGGTTTCATCGCCATCATCAATGGGAAGGCTGGCATCCAGGTGAAAGGTTGCGCCATCCGGAAGGTGAATCTTGCCATTCTGGAAACGGCCAATGCGAATCTTTGGCCCCTGCAAATCACCCAGGATAGCAACCGGACGGTTCAGCCTTTCAGCAATTTCACGAATGGTTTTGGCACGGGCTTTGTGATCTTCCGGATCACCGTGGGAGAAGTTGAGGCGAACAACGTTGACGCCAGCTTCAATCAGCTTTTGCAGTTGTTCTTCAGATTCTGTTGCAGGCCCCAGGGTTGCCACAATTTTTGTGCGTCTGAGCATAATAATCCTCTCGCTTGTGAACCCGCCGCTGTCGTGGGAGCCTTCAGCCTCCACCGGAGTCATTACAGCAAGCGACAGGCCTTAAGTAGTTAACCAAATGAAATTTGGCCAACTACTTAATGGATTAATGATGTGCACGGCAGCCGTTCACAACCTGTACACCTCTGCTCTGCAGGACGAATGTATTGAACGGAGTGCAAACAAAAGAAGAAAGTGCCGTTAGAGTATAGGAGCCATCTTGCCCCGTAGCACTGTCTTCTCTTTGTTTACCAACAGCCTGAAACTACTTATCTCATTTATCGTAACCAGCACAGGCCCGTTAAACGAGCCTGTGTTGAGTTCACTGTGTGAATGCCTTACGCGTTCATCAATGCCTTGGCCGTATCCAGCATACGGTTGGAGAAGCCCCACTCGTTGTCGTACCAGGACATAACCTTAACCAGGTTGCCCAGAACACGAGTCTGAGTAGCATCGAAGTTGGAAGAGAACGGGCTGTGGTTGAAGTCCATGGAAACCAGCTCTTCGTTGTTCACAGACAGAACAGTTGCCATGGCCGGATTGGACTTGGCAGCAATAGCAATGATTTCGTTCACTTCTTCAACGGTGGTTTCACGTGCAGCAACGAAGCTCAGGTCAACCAGAGAAACGTTGATGGTCGGTACGCGAACCGCCATGCCGTCGAACTTGCCTTTCAGTTCAGGAACAACTTCACCAACAGCAGCAGCAGCACCGGTAGCTGTTGGAATCATATTCATGGCAGCGGCACGGGCACGGTACAGGTCAGAGTGGTATACATCGCTCAGACGCTGGTCGTTGGTGTAAGCGTGGATAGTGGTCATCAGACCCTTATCAATGCCCAGAGCGTCGTTCAGAGGCTTGGCGATAGGAGCCAGACAGTTAGTAGTGCAGGATGCGTTAGAGATAACGGTCATATCTGCAGTCAGAGTGTCGTGGTTCACACCATAAACGATGGTAGCGTCAACGTTTGAGCCAGGCGCAGAAATGATAACCTTCTTGGCACCAGCATCCAGGTGTGGCTTGCAGGAATCTTTGGAACGGAAAACACCAGTACATTCAAAGACAACGTCAACACCCAGCTCGCCCCATGGCAGCTTTGATGGGTCACGCTCAGAGAAAGTCTTGATTTCGTCACCGTTTACGAACAGAGCGCCTTCGCCTTCTTCAACCTGTGCGTTGAAACGGCCATGAACGGTGTCGTACTTAGTCAGGTGAGTATTGATTTTGGTGTCACCCAGATCATTAATGGCAACAATCTGGTATTCATCGCGACGGCCAGCTTCGTAAAGTGCGCGCAGTACGTTGCGACCGATACGGCCGTAGCCATTAATAGCAATCTTGATCATGATGTCTCCAATACCGTTAATCAAAGCGGAATTACCGCCCTGCCTCTAGTAAAAAGGATTTCGACAGCGAATGCAGCACAGTAAATACACCTATCGAAAAACCCGAACACTTAACTACAGGGTTTAACGGCAGATCACAGCTTTTACATAGCTACAGCAACACTAAAAACAAACGGCAACACTGGTTAGCTGCCGCATTTCGAAACCCACTCCACAGGACTTGTATCCCTGAAGCACATAAACTTACGGACAAGGGTTGACTTCTTGGTGGTACGGAGTTACAAATATGCAAAAGAAAACAACACATAACACATAATTTCACACCGCTTCCCATCCGGGATCAACCGATTGTCGAAGCCACTGGTTAGCTTCATAGGTCACCAGTGTGATATAGAGTTTGATCGAAAAACCGGAATTCAGCAAAGCCGTTACAGTTTTGATTGATTCCGAATCCTTATATGTACTCCCAACGAACCACGCTACTACGCTGTCTTAGCCAGTCAGCAAGATTCGTTTTCATCATACATTCAGATCAGCACCTTTACCTATATGGATAATGCGGACTGTAATCCCGCTAGTCAAGCCCATTACAGGCCCACTCCCATCTACTTGAATGCAAGATCTTATTTACCGACATTATCAAATATGAACATGAATAAATGACCACAGAGTTCTAATCACAGGACTCTGAGGAACTATTCAATATTAGAAAAACGACAGAAATCACCTACGCATCTGAAGAGATAAGCTTAAAATATCTCAAAGCCGCCGCAACTCAGGGTTGAAAGCAAATAAATTCAAATTTAAGCAATATGATCCATTAACAAGCATGCCAACAGAGACAACCGTTCCATCCCATCAAAAAACAACACCCAAGCAAACATATTTACAAGGCAGGAAGCAAAAAATCAGGAAATTCTTGATACTTTCACCACCCAAAAAATGTAATTTTTTTGTAATCAGTCATTTTTAAACGCCAGACAATCTGACTGGTTATGAGTAGATTCATCAAATACTTCATTTTTTATAAATAAAAAATATAACCACAGAAACAGACACAAAAAAATTAAACACTTAATAACATCACAAAACACAACAAATCAATTTTTCTGCTGATACCCAGACCCTCAACATCAAGTAAACTGGTAATATCATTCTTCTTACCGTTTATTAATATTGGTCTTTTATGAAACAGCTATTTATTGCCGGGATGCTGATTTTTTCTTCCACGATAACCGCCGAAGTGCTGAATTGTGAGCAAAAGCAATCGGTTTGTGAAGCCAAATGCAAGGCATCGAGCCTTATCAATGAGCAGGACAGCAGCACTTGCAAAGCTCAATGCCTGGGAGAGCGAACAGCCTGTGAACTGGAACAAGGCAAGGAGTCAGCGGGAAAACTTGCCACACAGGCAAAAGATGCAGGCCAGTCTCTGATGGACAAAATGAAAGCCTTCTGGGATGGACTAACCCACAGCCAATAACAACTGCACCATAAAAAAATGCCTCTAACCAAGCTCTGATTAGAGGCATACGACCTGTTTCAGTCGAAGGTTATTTGCCGTAATAAGCCTTGGTGAGCAGCTCTTCCAGCTCAGAAATCAATGGCAAACGAGGATTCGCCGTTGTGGTCTGATCTTCAAAGGCGTGGTTAGCCAGCATGCTGATTTTACTCTTGAACAGAGACTCATCCACACCAATCTCCTGAAGAGAAGCAGGCATATCCAGGCGCTTCATCAAATCACGAACCGCATTGGCCAGGGATTTAACCCCCTCTTCCGGCGTTTTGGCAGGCAGGCCGAGCATTTTGGCAATCTCAGCATACTTTTCGTGGGCAATGTAATACTGATATTTCGGGAATGATGCCACCTTGGTGGGATTAGGGCAGCCGTTATACTCAATCACGTGAGGCAATAACACCGCATTGGCCTGGCCGTGAGAAATATGCAATTCATTACCCAGCTTATGGGCAATCGCATGGTTGACGCCCAGGAAGGCGTTGGCAAATGCCATGCCGGCAATACAGGACGCATTGTGCATTTTCTCCCGGGCTTTTCGGTCAGCGGTTTCATAAGACTGCGGCAGATAATCGAAGACCAGCTGAATCGCTTTCATCGCCAGAGCATCGGTGTAGTCTGAAGCCATGATGGACACATAAGCTTCCATGGCGTGAGTGAGCACATCCAGACCGGTATCTGCTGTCACTTTCTTCGGAACAGTCAGTACCAGGTTAGGATCAATAATCGCCACATCCGGAGTCAGCTCATAGTCAGCCAGTGGGTACTTGGCACCTTTTTCCTTATCGGTAATAACGGCGAAGGACGTTACCTCAGAACCGGTACCGGAAGTGGTCGGAATCGCAACCAGCTTCGCCTTCTTACCCAGATGCGGGAATTTATAGACTCGCTTGCGGATATCCAGGAATTTCTGGGCCATACCGGCAAAGTCAGCATCCGGCTGTTCATAGAAAAGCCACATTCCCTTGGCCGCATCAATCGGTGAACCACCGCCCAGGGCAATGATCACATCCGGGTTAAACCGTGCCATTTCCCGGGCACCATTGCGAACGGTCTCCAAACTTGGATCAGGCTCAACCTGATTGAAAATTTCAACCTGAACCGGCACGGTACGCTTTCTCAGGTGGTAGAGGATTTTATCCACATAACCCAGGGACTGAATAATCTCATCAGTAACAATAAATACACGAGAGATGTCTTGCATCTTTTCAAGGTACTGAAGAGAGTTGGCCTCGAAGTAAATCTTTCTGGGAAGTTTAAACCATTGCATATTGACCCGGCGCTTGGCGACACGCTTAACATTGATCAGGTTCACCGCAGATACGTTGGAGGTGGTACTGTTACCACCGTAGGTACCACAACCCAGAGTCAGGGAAGGCATATTGGTGTTGTAAATATCACCAATGGCACCGTGGGTACTTGGTGAGTTGATAATGATACGACCGGCTTTCATGGCCAGAGAGAACTCATCAATCACCTGGTTATCCTGGGCATGCAACACAGCAGAATGTCCAAGACCGCCAAAGTTCAACATCTGATCCGCCAGCTCAACAGCATGATGGGCATCTTTAGCCTTAAGCACTCCCAAAACCGGAGAGAGCTTTTCCCGGGACAGCGGGAACTCAGGACCGACACCCTCAATTTCTGCGGCCAGAATACGGGTATTCTCAGGCACCTTGATACCGGCGAGTCCGGCAATATAAGAAGGCTTCATGCCAACAATCTTACTGTTTACATGACCGTCATGAATGACCACTTCAGCCAGTCGCCCGGTTTCCTCCGGCGTAGTGAAGTACACATTCTGGGACTTCAGCTCTTTGACCACCTCTTTATAAACCGACTGATGAACAATCGCGGCCTGCTCGGATGCGCAGATCATGCCATTATCAAAGCTCTTGGACATAACCAGGTCATTACAGGCCTGTTTGATATCTGCTGACTGGTCAATAATGCAAGGCACGTTACCAGAACCTACGCCCAGGGCAGGCTTGCCGGAAGAGTAAGCTGCGCGCACCATGCCGGAGCCACCGGTCGCCAGAATAACGGCAACTTCAGGGTGGGTCATCAGCTTCTGAGTCGCTTCAATGGAAGGGTACTCGACCCACAGCACACAATCTTCAGGAGCACCAGCCGCAACCGCCGCATCACGAACAATCCGGGCAGCTTCACTGGAACACTTCTGTGCCGAAGGGTGGAAGGCAAAAATAATCGGGTTACGGGTTTTGGTAGAAATAATGGACTTGAACATGGTGGTGGAGGTCGGGTTAGTCACCGGAGTAACCCCACACACAATGCCTACAGGCTCAGCAACCAGCATGAAATCTTCTTCAGCGTTGTCTTCAATAACGCCTACGGTCTTATCGTACTTGATGGAGTGGTAAACGTACTCGGTGGCAAAGATGTTTTTGGTCACCTTATCTTCCAGGATACCACGACCGGTCTCCTCAACAGCCATTCGAGCCAGCTCCATATGAGCTGCCTGACCCGCCAGAGCCATAGCCCTGGTGACCCTGTCGACATCTTCCTGAGTCAGCTTGAGAAACTTCTCCCTTGCCACCATTGCCCGCTCAATTAACGCATTAATCTGAGCATCAACATCCTGAACAACTGCATCTTTATTTACAGTTTTTCCAGCCTGCTTTTTCCCGGCCATGATTATCGCCCTCTACTCTAGTAGTTAACCAAGATAACCTTTAAAAAAACTATCTATTATTCCGAGGCTATTTTTTTTATATCTTTGCCCAGAATAGAAATGCTGTTTAATAAGCTGGCAATCATCAGGTCTCCGTCTTCTATTTCAACCTCCTCAAGATAGTGCATCCTGAGTATTAATGCCTGACCATTGCCATTTATTGGTAAACTCTCAACTTCGATAAAATTGCCTGCGTCAGCCTTTGCAAGTTCACCGGGTATCACAAAACTTTTATTCCAAATAATTATTTAAAAATATTTTTTATTTGACTTAAGGTATATATCGCTCTCTGTTTTCAGCATTACAACACAAGAAAACCTCAAAAAAACTGACTCAAATCAAGAAACCACTATTGATTTTTTTGCCAAATAGAGCATCAAAATAGATCAACAGCATTCATACATTGACATGCTTTTTCCCAGACTAAATCTTCGGAAAAACGGCTAAAAAACGGCATTCTCAATAAAAACCAATAAACTGAAACAACATTTTCAAAATCCAGCCTCTGAAAAAAACACAACCACATTGAAAAAAAACAGAAACAGACAACAATAAACAACAGTTATAAAATCCCCCCGCCATAGTTTTTTATTAATCAGGAAAAAAGGCTTTACCTGTTGTAACCTTTCCGTATCATTAGCAAGAATTTGAAGTGTCTATTCCGGAATTTTTCAGCCCTGATGATAGATCGATGAACGATTCGGTCCCGTCGTTGAGCCTTGGTCGCAAGAAAAGACATCCTGACCAGACACAGCACTCAAACTGAAACACACCGTTAACCCTTGATCGAGGAAGAATCAGTCACATGTCCCAAAAAATCCTGGACCTGGTAAAGCCAGGCGTCGTTACCGGCGATGACGTTCAGAAAATCTTTGAAGCTGCCAAGGCCGGTGAATTTGCACTTCCAGCAGTGAACGTTGTTGGTACCGACTCAATCAATGCAGTTCTTGAAGCTGCGGCTAAAGTAAAGTCTCCTGTTATCATTCAGTTCTCCAACGGTGGCGCGTCCTTCTTCTCAGGTAAAGGCCTGAAGACTGACCCTGCCGGTGCCCTGGGTGCCATTGCCGGTGCAAAATACGTCCACGCGGTTGCTGAAGCTTATGGCATTCCTGTACTCCTGCACACTGACCACGCTGCACGCAAACTGCTGCCATGGATTGATGCTCTGCTGACTGCGGGTGAAGAGTTTTACGAGCAGCACGGCAAGCCACTGTTCTCTTCGCACATGATCGACCTGTCTGAAGAATCTCTGGAAGAAAACATTGCCACCTGCGCCGAATACCTGACGCGTATGGCCAAGATGGACATGACACTGGAGTTCGAACTGGGCTGCACTGGCGGTGAAGAAGACGGCGTTGATAACTCTCACATGGACAGCTCCATGCTGTACACCCAGCCAGAAGACGTAGCCTACGCTTACGAAATTCTGAGCAAGATCAGCCACCGCTTTACCATCGCTGCTTCTTTCGGCAACGTTCACGGCGTATACAAGCCAGGTAACGTTCAGCTGACACCGAAGATTCTCGACAACTCCCAGAAGTACTGCTCTGAGAAGTTCGGCATTCCAGCCAAGTCGCTGAACTTCGTATTCCACGGCGGCTCTGGCTCTACTCTGGAAGAGATCCGTGAATCCGTCTCTTATGGCGTAGTAAAGATGAACATCGACACAGACACCCAATGGGCGTGCTGGGAAGGCGTTCTGAACTACTACAAGAAGAACGAAGCTTACCTGCAGGGCCAGCTGGGCAACCCTGAAGGTGCCGACAAGCCAAACAAGAAGTCCTACGACCCACGGGTTTGGCTGCGAGCTGGTCAGGAGTCCATGATCTCCCGTCTTGAGCAAGCCCATAATGACCTGAACAGCATCGACGTGCTGTAATCAGAGCCAGGAGGCTGACCGGGAATAGCGCCCGTCCAGGCGACCCCGTAGCGAGGATGGCAGAAAATTGAGGATAAAAATTCTGATTTGTGAGGTGAATAGCGGGGCTATTTGCCGAACAAAACGGAATTTTTAGGCCAATTTGCTACCACCGCAGTAGGGCAGTCTATTCTCGGACAGCCTCCAAGGCACCGGCATTTGCCGGTGTCTATCACCCTTCGCCAGAACCTCTCAAGCCAAACCCCACCCTCTCAAAACATCAAAAGCAGCGAAATCCCCTGTTTCTTCTAAACTCTTTAGTACTTTTGACGATATATCCACACAACTCTAAACAAAAATGAATGGGGGAAGACCATGCCCAGACAGAAAGCACAACCCAAAAGCACCACCACAAAAAATAAGCAGCAAGCCAAATCATCCAATGATGAATGGGTCGGGCTCAGCTTCCGAGTATCCCCTGAGTTTTCCAGGGAATTTAAGGTGTATGCGGCCAAGAATGACTTTAAGCTGGTTGATTTACTGAAAGAAGGCTTTAAAGCTCTGAAAAAGCAGAGACGTCAGTCCCAGACTCGTTAAGGCCCACTTTAGCCAGAGACCGATCCGAAATCAGAGTAAGACAGAGGATTGATGGGTAAAGGGGAACAAGAAAATTCACGCAAAAAAAATCAGCCATCAGGCTGATTTTTTTTAATTGGATGTTTAAACGAGGCTGGCTCTTGTAACAAGTAAGTTCTACCTCAACGCTGGCAAGCATTGTATTCTGCCAACTGAGCTATTCAGGCTGCGAAGGTGATTTTAAGAATTTATCAGCCCCGACTCTCTGAAAGAGAATAAGTGGCGTCCCCTAGGGGACTCGAACCCCTGTTACCGCCGTGAAAGGGCGGTGTCCTAGGCCACTAGACGAAGGGGACGCAAAACCTTCTGACTTAAATGATGCAATCATCGCTTAAGCTCTAGATTTGGAACAAAGCATGCAATAACTCTTGTCACAAGAAAGTGTGACACTACCCTGGAAATAGAGCGGTCTAACAACCGAGTAATTACCGCAATAGAAATGGTGGAGCTAAGCGGGATCGAACCGCTGACCTCAACACTGCCAGTGTTGCGCTCTCCCAGCTGAGCTATAGCCCCATATCAACCTGTCGCATTATGCCATTCTGGATAGCAAATACAACATTTTGATAATAGTGGCGTCCCCTAGGGGACTCGAACCCCTGTTACCGCCGTGAAAGGGCGGTGTCCTAGGCCACTAGACGAAGGGGACGCAATCCTTCTGATCCAAGCAACATCAAGCCACTTGAACTCTAGATTTGGAGCGGGAAACGAGGTTCGCTCTTGTAACAAGAAAGTGCGACCTCAACCTTGGCAAGGTTGCGCTCTACCAACTGAGCTATTCCCGCAGTGAAAACGTTTAAAGACAACTTTCAGGTCTGAATCTGGAGCGGGAAACGAGGTTCGAACTCGCGACCTCAACCTTGGCAAGGTTGCGCTCTACCAACTGAGCTATTCCCGCAATGAAGACATGTTAAGGATTCTTCAAATCCTTCTCTCAAAAGAGAATAAGTGGCGTCCCCTAGGGGACTCGAACCCCTGTTACCGCCGTGAAAGGGCGGTGTCCTAGGCCACTAGACGAAGGGGACGCAAAACCTTCTGATTCAAGCAACATCAAGCTACTTGAACTCTAGATTTGGAGCGGGAAACGAGGTTCGAACTCGCGACCTCAACCTTGGCAAGGTTGCGCTCTACCAACTGAGCTATTCCCGCAGCGAAACCTTTTAAAGACAGCTTCAGGTCTGAATCTGGAGCGGGAAACGAGGTTCGAACTCGCGACCTCAACCTTGGCAAGGTTGCGCTCTACCAACTGAGCTATTCCCGCAATGAAGACATATTAAGGATTCTTCAAATCCTGCTCTCAAGTCAAGAGAATAAGTGGCGTCCCCTAGGGGACTCGAACCCCTGTTACCGCCGTGAAAGGGCGGTGTCCTAGGCCACTAGACGAAGGGGACGCAATCCTTCTGATTCAAGCAACATCAAGCCACTTGAACTCTAGATTTGGAGCGGGAAACGAGGTTCGAACTCGCGACCTCAACCTTGGCAAGGTTGCGCTCTACCAACTGAGCTATTCCCGCAATAAAACATATCAAGGATTCTTCAAATCCTTGCTCTCAAGTCAAGAGAATAAGTGGCGTCCCCTAGGGGACTCGAACCCCTGTTACCGCCGTGAAAGGGCGGTGTCCTAGGCCACTAGACGAAGGGGACGCAAACATCGAACGATGTTTGGTGGAGCTAAGCGGGATCGAACCGCTGACCTCAACACTGCCAGTGTTGCGCTCTCCCAGCTGAGCTATAGCCCCAAAACCTTCGCAGCAACAATACTTAGCGTATTCAACAACTGCTTTTGCTTTAGCACCTTTCGATGGACGCTTTGTTTTGCCCCCCCCGAAACGCAGGGCGAATGATATGGATGCCCCCCTATCCTGTCAAGCGTCGCTTATAAAAATTATGATCAAATAATGGTGCAGTTATATATGCATCTATAGAAAAGGCCGGTAGACAACCGGCCTTAGCCCAAAGAAGCCGCCGGGTTAAAGCGCTGCAAACTCTTTTTCCAGACGCTTCGCTTCTTTTTTGGAAACGCCACCCAACACCTCAACAGCATGACGCAGGCGTGCACGCGTCATATCCGGGCCCAGGATCTCCATAGACTCCATAACAGACCAGGAGTTTGGCGTACCGGCAATAGCAACAAAGACAGGATGATTAAAATCACCCAGTTTAATGTCCATCGCTTTGGAAAGCCCTTTAATTTCCGCGAAAATCTGATCACGCTGCCACTGGCGCAGCTGTTCAAGCTTCCAGAGCGTGAACTGCAACACCTTCTTAACATCACCCGCTTCCAGCTTTTTATGGGCAAAGTC
The DNA here is from genome assembly GCF_017744175.1 of Thalassotalea sp. G20_0. Lineage (NCBI taxonomy): Bacteria > Pseudomonadati > Pseudomonadota > Gammaproteobacteria > Alteromonadales > Colwelliaceae > Thalassotalea > Thalassotalea sp. G20_0. The sequence continues at coordinate 101,742 of NZ_JAGHQV010000016.1, forward strand.
TTCAGGCGACAGATTCAACATACCTGAGAACATAAAGGCAGCAATGGGGGCGAAATCGCTGAGACGCTCAACCCGCTCTTTCGCCATTGGCAGAAACTTCATCAGGTAGTCACGGTTCAGCAACCAGTGATGCAGGCGATCGGCAAATTGCTCCGTGGTCAGGTTTTCGCGAATCCAGCTGGCATTCAACCAGGACAGTTTTTCCTGGTCAAAAATCGGCCCCCCCAGAGAGACCCTTTTGAGATCAAAATCCGCCAGCATCTCTTCCAGGCTGAACTTCTCCCGCTCGTCTGGCATGGACCAGCCCATACGACCCAGGTAGTTCAACAGCGCTTCCGGCAGATACCCCATATCACGATAGTAAGTAATACAGGTTGGGTTCTTGCGTTTGGATAACTTGCTCTTATCAGGGTTCCGCAACAGCGGCATATGGCAGAGCACAGGCATCTGCCAACCAAAGTATTCGTACAACAACTGATGCTTGGGCGCAGAGTTGATCCACTCCTCACCACGAATAACATGCGTGATTTCCATCAGGTGGTCATCAACAACATTGGCCAGATGATAGGTTGGCATGCCATCGGCTTTCACCAGAACCTGCATATCCACCTGGGACCAGTCAATCTCGATGGTACCACGGAGCATATCATCCACCGTGCAGACGCCACTGTCAGGCACTTTCATCCGGACAACGTGAGGCTCGCCCGCATTCAGCCTGGCCTGAACGTCGTCCTCAGAAAGATGCAGGCAGTGACCATCGTACCCGGGTGTCTGCTTGTTAGCCATTTGTTCTGCACGCAGGGCATCAAGACGCTCTGATGAGCAGAAGCAACGGAATGCATGCCCTTTATCCAACAGGATTTGAGCATGATCAGCGTAGATTTCCCAGCGCTCACTCTGTCGATAAGGGCCGTGTGGGCCGCCAACATCAGGACCCTCATCCCAATTCAATCCAAGCCAGCGCAGCGAGTCGAGAATCTGTTGCTCGGATTCAGGGGTACTTCTGGTTTGATCCGTATCTTCTATACGAAGCAGGAACTGGCCGCCCTGACTCTTGGCAAACGCCAGATTAAAAAGGGCGATATAAGCAGTACCGACATGAGGATCGCCGGTAGGGGAAGGTGCAATACGGGTGCGTACAGTCATGGAATTGCTTTCTCAATAACGCCCGAGCCCCGGGAGACTGACCGAGAATAGACAGCCCTACTGCGGTGGCAGCAAATTGGTCTAAAAATCCGCTTTTGTTCGGCAAATAGCCCCGCTATTCACCTCACAAAACCGAATTTTTATCCTCAATTTTCTGCCATCCTCGCTATGGGCGCTATTCTCGGTCAGCCTCCTGGTGGGCGCAGGCTGACAGAATGCCAAAACAGGTATTATAAGGCTGAGAGCCAACAGCACCCAAATATTGATTGAATTCAGTGGCGTCAGGCTTCCCTTTTTATCCCCAAACGGGACATCAACCAGCCAATGGTTGTACCCTGAATCAACAGTGAGAAAAGAATAACGGCAAGCGTCATTTCTATGATCATGCGCTTTTCAGGCATGGAGTCCGGAATCGATAGCATCAGGGCAACAGGCACAACCCCTCTCAATCCGCCCCAGAACATCACCTTCATTGAATGGCTGTCCACTTGATTACTCAATGGCATCAGGTTGCTGACGGGCAGCAACAGATATACCACCAGAAAGCGCGCCATAAGAACGGCGACAATGGCAACGATTAACGTGGGGTAGATCGTACCGAGCCGCTCAATATTCCGCAGCAGGAAGTCCTCACTTAACCCTAACAGCAGGAAAATAAAGCTATTGGCTACAAATGCCATAAACTCCCAGTAAGGATCCAGGTGACGCAATGTCATAAAGTCAGCCATGGCCCGACGGCCATAGCTGCGAGTGACAATCCCGGCAGCGATAACCGACATGACACCGGACGTTTCAAAGACATGGTCAGCAATAATAAAGCTGGTAAAAGCCAGGATAGTTGTCAGAGCAATATGTACATAAGGCATCCCCCGGGACAACCTGAGTAGTACCAGCATGGCTGCCCCCATGGCCGCACCCACAAAAATCCCACCAAAGAAAACCCTGAAGAACTCGATAAAGGCAGCAAAAGCCGTGCTACCGGACAGCCCTGTACCCGATTGGATAATCGAAAGCACAATGCCAAACATAACGATCGCGGTTGCATCGTTAAACAAACTCTCTGCATCCATCAGCAGAGACATCCGTTCAGGCGCTTTCACCTCTTTAAAAAGCGCAATCACGGCCACTGGATCCGTTGCCGAAATCAGCGCACCAAACAGCAGCGCGCCCGCCAGCGTCAGAGACGTCAACTCACCCAGAACCACACCGAGAACCAGGGTAGACAAAATCACTCCCACAATGGCCAGCATCAATACAGGCACCAGCTCTTTCATCAGGGCGGAAAACTTTATATTAATGGCCGCCTCAAACACCAGTACGGGGAGCAAAACGTACATAATCAGGTCATGAGTCAGGGAAAGACGGAGCAAAGGTGCCAGTATTTCAGAATATTCAGCCGCTATCCCCAGGGCCATACCGATCACAACCAGCCCAATAGTATAGGGAAAACGCAGCTTTTTAAGCAGGATTGCCGAAATAGCCGCCAATAAAAACAGGCCGCAAAAGATCAGCATAGGGATGGCGAGACCAGCGTCAGAGTGTGTTACCGACATTTCCTGTTCCGTTAATAAATAAATGCCGAAATGAAGAGGGATCATAAACTCGGCATTTCAGGCCATGGGTACAATTCACCCGTGGCCATATTGACCGGTCAGTCCATATCTCGACATACATCAGGGATGGCGAGGTGAGAAGTAATACCAGAGATAGCGGAGGGCAACATAAAGTACGATCACCGTCGCCACCAAAAGTTCAAAACCGGCCAGACTGTTAATAACATCACAAACTTTTTGATAGCCCTGTTGATGAAGTATATCTGCCAGCTTAAACAACGCTGTAGCCCCAATTACCATCGGAAATGTGAAAGCAGCATATCCTGGCGAAAACGGCAGACGCAGTAAGCGAACAAACGCAACATAGACCAGACTCGTCATAAAAATAGCCAATGGCAGCAGGACCGCAACCAGTAAGTAATTCGGCTGGTCAGTTATCGACAGGTAGCCCGCCAGAGAAAGGCTCGCCGGTGCCGCCATAATGGCAAACGTGGGCAGTGCAGCATCAGGAATTTTCTCTCTGAAAATCAAACGATACAACATCAATGGCAGCTTTATAAAGTAGCAGCATAGTCCAAAAACAAACAACGTAAAGACAAGTTCCTCATGCCCCATACCCTTGCTGGTCACTGCCGCGACAATAATGCCAACGGGCGGCACAAACCAGCTTGGAACCATTTGGTGCAAATGAAAATCAATGAATCTGTGAGCCGTAAAACTGATAAACAAAAGCAGATGAGCAATAACAGCCAACAGCCAGAGTCCTCTGGCAAAAGCAGGCGCTACCATCAACAAAGATTGCGCAATGACCATGCTGGCCATGGCACAGGTTGGCATCACGCTGCTCACTACAGGGTGAGCCAGATCCTCCCGAAACAAATCGGGATTGCTCACAAATTTCAGAATAATGGCCAAAACCAGCAGGCTGGCCACCAGCGCCGAAGACAACTTGAACCACCCGGCGAAGTCAGGCAACACCAGAGCCCAGACAGCTCCCAGACTGGCAATACCCAAAGCCAGACCTCCCAGCGGAGTCGGTACATTCCTGAAACGGACACTCAAAGCCATTTTACGCATTGGCAAGCCATCCTTTAACTGACTAACAACTGCCACTTGCACTCATCTCCAGAAACCAGTTGGAATAAAGATATAACCCAACAAAAAATAAGGAAAGTCAAACTTATGGATAGTGAGATTAACCCGGATATGCCATAAACTGCCCCGAATCTCGCGCGGGACTTTGTCGCTCTGAGGGATTTTGTGAAGGAGCGCCGTACCGGGGAGTACGGTCGACTGAGCAAAACTCCCTTAGAGCGGCAAAGGACAAGCGAGAGCGGGGGCATGTTTATGAAATATCCGGGTTAAGTTTTACTTATACTTTTTTGCAGTAGCACCACCCTGGCAAAACACAAAATGGTAAACATTAAGAGCCTTGAGCAGACTGAATGGATATTACGGGAGCCCCGATCAGGCACCCGTATGCTTTTTGAGCTTCATCATATTGGTCAGTATTTACGACAAAGACATCTGAAGATGGAGCTTAACCAGACTGGGGCGATCAGGAGCATGGTGAGCTCCATTGGCATCAGCTGCCTTTCGGAACCCTGCATTGCAAACGAGCTGGTACAGGGCGATTTGGTACAACTTACCGAGAATCCCTGACATACCCGACGCCATGAGAAAAGCCTGCCTACAGAGCTTCGATAGGCTGATGTATCTGATATTGAGTTTAAATTCAGTGCGCAACCTCTCCGGAATATTATTCTGTAGGAAGAGTTCCAAGTCGGCGAGCAACTGCTGCCTTTGGCTGCAATCGTAATCAGCTATAAGTAGCTGGCCATATGGAATCATATATTTCTGGCTACTTGGGCAGGTGCTATGCGAGGCACAACGGAGGGAGCATAGCCGTAGCTATGTGACCGGAGTTGTAACGAAGCAGAGTGCCTGAACAAGGAGTCAGAAATATATGATTCCATATGGTTAGCTACTTAACAACGAACTGAAGTTGCCCCCTGTTGTTGCCAGACATTGACAACCCGCACACACGTGTATTCAAAGAAAACAGAGGTCTAACAAAACCCATTAATTCTCTCTTCATGTCATTTATATTTGTCCTTTCTGAGTTTATGGGTAACATACCCTGTGATTGCGATGGCGTGGTTCCAGAATTGATATTTTGCATAATTAATTCCTTTAACGTGAACTTGATGTTAGGATTCCTGGAAATTCGATATCGGAACACAAACCCTTTAACCTCTGAGAATCAAACATCAACTGCTTAACGCTTGATGGCCAATTGTAAAATTGGATAAATGATGGCGACCCCATTAAACTGTAGTCATTTAATTGCACCTGAAAGAACTCTCCATTCTTTCTCCTTAACTCTTTAATCCCGTCCCTGAGAATGTCCGGATTATCTTCATACCCTTCATGCATACTACAAAACAAACCACCCTCAACAGTGGTGCAGAGCATTTCCCCTCCACGTCGAATAAATTCCGCGAGCACAGGGCCTAAATACCCTTGGGGATATGCTGAAACCAATAAACAACTACTGCAATCCTCAGGCAGGCACTTGTTAATATCTTTTGGGAACTCAGCTTGTTCAACAGGTAAAAATCGAGTTAATGGTTCACGATCATAGCATTTAACATTAACTCCACCCATCAAACCAAAACATTTTTCAAGGAATGCTTGCCCCGAACCAATACTGATAACTGTTTTTGGAAAAGCGTCTTGATAAGCACTTTCGCATAAACAGAGCATAACATTTAGAAATCTTACTGGATTTAAACGACCGCAACCGGGAACAGCTACATAAGGAAATATTATATTGAAACCCTCAACATTATTCTGAACAAGTTCACATAAAGCCAATTTTGACATATTTTTCTGTTCTTCCGAATCATCAGAATGAGATACGGAATACAAATCTAAAGGTCTAGCCGCAGCACCGTGAGTCTGCGGATCACCAGGGCAATACCCTCTTTTGGCACTGTTTGCAATAAAAGTAGATGCCGCTGTTTTTAACGCTTCCCGGGAGGGAGGCTCGAGGGCTGAGTTATCGGTGGATGGCCTTTTCAGGGATTTGAGTGAATTTGCACTATTGATTGCAACGGCACTGACTTTATGCGTGTCAACATTTGCATTTGCCTTTTGGGAAGTTTCCGACAGAATCGGAACTGTAGTTTGAAATTTTAAACTTATCGTTGCATCAGAAGAAGCAGATTGAACATCGTGACTCCCTGATACAGCCTTTTGTGCCATTGCTTCTTCATAAGACGATGGTTGATCAGCAGCAGTAGCAGCAGCAGTAACAGTAACAGGAGAAGATACTGGAGAAGAGGAGGATGAAATCATAAGCATAACCTTATATTTCTCAAACCTGGACAGTTTCAGACAACAAAAAATCAGATATGTTCATGCTTAATTTCAGATTTTAAGAAGCTGTGGTTTTTCAAGTTTTCCAGCATTATCAGCGTGAGCCTCAGGGCGCTAGAATCGGCTGTACGGACATTCATTAAATCACTAATCCGCGCTTCTTGATGCTTTTTACCATACCTATTTAACCGATTAGACTGGATTATAACAATGACGCCTGATTGTATAAAAAAATGATTATCGGAAACCAAAACCAATAGTACCGGAATCGCATTAGTTTTGATTTTCTGCAATACCTTCTGTCAGAAATGAATAATAGAGAAGGTAACTCATGTCCGGATACAAGACACTCATCGCAAGACTCGAGAGTTTGGAGGATCCACGTAATGAACAGATAGTATACCCACTCACAGAGGTCCTGTTCATTGTCTACGCCAGCATTCTCAGTGGTTATACAACCTGGAAAGGCATGGAAGATTTTGCTCGTTTTAATGCTGATTGGTTTCGTCAGTTTTTTCACTATACATGGGGTTTCCCTTCACATTATACGATTAGAAACGTATGTATGCTCGTTGATCCTGATGCACTTACCCGTGTTTTCATTGACTGGATGAAGGATATTGTTGCCGCTATCAATGCGAAAAAAATGGGGCCTCCCAGTGAATCTGATGATCATGTTATTGCCCTGGATGGCAAGGCTTTAAGAGGTTCTCTCCCTAAAAAAGGGGATAAGATGCTGCATATCGTCAGTGCCTACAGCTCTGAGCTAAGCCTGGTTTTAGGCTTGGAGCCTGTAGAGACTAAGTCCAATGAAATAAAGGCGATTCCAAAGATACTGGACACACTCATGCTGGAAGGTGCATTGATCAGCATTGATGCCATTGGTTGTCAAAAATCAATTTGAAAAAAAATCCTCGAAAAGAAAGCAGACTACCTGCTGTGTGTAAAAAAAAATCAGAAGACATTATTTGATAATAGTGAAGCTGTTTTTCAGGAGTATATTACCGAGAATCCTGTTGATCCAGATGAGAAAACAGGCCTTTTTGCCGAAACCATAGAGAAAAACCGGGGTAGAAAGGAGCACCGTCGTTGCTGGGTATTCGACGATATTCGTCGTATTGACCCTAAGTCGGAATGGCCGGAACTCAAGCAGCTTATAGTAGTGGTTCAGAGAGATCGGACAGTAGACCTTAAACAATCGACAGAGTTACATTACTACATTTCAAGCAGGGTAAATGAAGCCAGGTCAGCATTGGCATCAATCCGTAACCACTGGAGTATAGAGAACGGTCAACACTTGCGGCTTGATATTAGCTTTGGTGAAGATGCATCCAAAATTCACGAGCGGACAGCGACCCGAAATGTGGCTACACTTCGACGCTGTTGCTTTAATGCTCACAAATTAAGCGATTACTACTCAAAAGAAAGCATGAATCGCAGAATAGAACTTGCGGGACTTAATAGAAACTACCGAACAAAATTGATACTGGAGCACTCTTTTTTGACTTAAATCGGCATATATAGTTTTCGGGAGACAAATCCAGTTTTAAAAATCTGCCTGTTTTGAAATGGGCGGCTTCATTGTCGCTAAAATCTGCAGGTTTTCAATGAAAACCTTGGGTATTGAGAAAGCGAAGAAATACGGACGTTCATATGATAGCAAAATAAGCAGGTCAGAAAGTTAAGTTTTGTATTTTACGAATGATCGTACATCTGGTTCTATCGCCCTGGCGTGAGCCTCCCGACATCTGGAGGCTGTTCGGGAATTTGAAATTTAAAACCGGACGGGCCAGGAGGCTTCTGTGTAAGTCAAATTGTTATAAACTGGCCGTAGCCTGTTAAGTCAGAAGCCCCCCGCTTTAGTTGGAAGAGCATGCCACTTTAGCCAGATCGACGTAATGACGTTTTCATGTAGATTCCAGGCCACATCCATGATCAGGCGTACCATCACAGGAGGACTAAGCACATTGATTCCCAAAAATGTTGCCCAAACTGTCAGCCAAAGATTGAAATATCCAAATCCTGTTCTATTTTTATCACTCCAATTCATTAAAAATCAGCCTGCTCGATAAAAACATGGAACCTTCTAATGCCCTAAAAGCATTGACCCTCAGTACTCTTGTATTTGTTTTGACTGGCTGCACTCACGGCGAGAGGTTTAAAAAAGTGATTCCCCCCTTTCAGGACAATCTGCAAGCCAGATTTAAAGTTCAGGACAATCTGCAAGCCAGATTTAAAGACCAACATAGTACTTACGAGCCATTGTCCGATTCAGATAAGAATGACCAGACAATTAAGAAAGAGATATTAAAGCGCTTTCAAGAGATTTCAAAAGCTAAAGTAATCCAACTTTCAGATAATGACAAAAAATTACGCCCCATTGGCGTAGGCATGCAAACCATTTTCGAACAGACACTCTTAAAGCTAATGGAAGAAAGATCCGTCACCAGGGTGATGGTATTATTTCATACGAAAGCCCCTGCAACCCCGCTGGTTACTCTCGAGAATACAGCCCCCCCTGAAGCCATGTCCAAACAAATGCAAGGTGACAGTGCACGGGCGAAAACCATTAGCGACAGAACTGTCACCGTCAGGAACCTGGCCAAATCCGACCCTGAAAAAGTGACCCTGTACATAGCCTACCCTAAGAGCGGTATGCAGATCAGAGACACCAATCAGCAGGCAACTTATCATAAAGAACTGGCCAAAGAACAGAACAAATGCCTGAAAGATCTCCCATTGTCACATGGAAGTATGCCCGATAATTTAGTAGGAGCTTCTTACATCATGACCGGCACTGATGCAGACAAGGATAGCCAACCGCTCTATTTTGGTCTCAGAGCAGTCCAGGCTATAGATGGTAGTGAAAAAAAAATGACCTGGACATTCTGGCTGGGAGAACTTAACAGCGCGGAGATTCAGCCCCACTATCAGGAGGTAAAATCCTATTTGCAAAGTGGTACAGCAACGGATCTGAAGCTGCCGTAATTCAAAGGGATAGTTCAAAGGTATATTAATAAGACCCCGGCGAGACAATACGAAGTGTATTGATGCCGGGGTATGTTTTGTTGTCGGTTTACCAATAAGGTAACTACATACCTTCACGTTGCCCAGAATCCCCAGAACATAAACCATTAAATGACAATCTGGAAAGATACAATAAGTTGGCAATTAGTTATCCATAAGGATACGAAGTTTGGACACCGTTCAAAAAGCATTTGGAAATCGTCTACGGGAACTCAGACAGGAGCAATGCCTCACGCAGGAGGAGCTATCTCACCGTGCAGGGCTTAATCGTACCTATATTGGCGATATTGAACGAGGCGAGAAGAATCTGACTCTGGCCAGTATAGAAAAACTGGCCAGGGTATTGGGGGTAAAAATAAGGGACTTTTTTGACTGGGAGTATCTGTTTTCCAATATTCTCACCATCAATATCCAAACTGAATCACACCAAAATCCAGTGCTTCATTCTGGTCGTGGAGGTTGGCATTAGAGTAGTGGAACCACCCGGCAGATACCTCGTACTGCACCTGACCGCCAAAGCGGGAACCAATCATGGTACGGATTTCAAACTGTGTATGGCCGCCCATATTGATGGGAGACTTCAGTTTTTTCTCGATATCTTTTTTTGATTGGTAACTGAGGCCCACACCGGCATCCACAAACAGGCGCATTGAGTCTGATGTGTTATGTTCCAGGCGAAAGACCGGAGAAAAGCTGATGGCATAAACATTAGCCGCCCCATCCGGGCTGGGCTGATCTTCCGGCCCGAGGCGACTGATCCAGAAATTGATGGCCAGATCAGAGTAACCGGTTAAACGCCAGGTATCAGAATCTTCCAGCCAGGCCTTGTTCCAGTCCCAGCGCACGCTGGCCCGGTAATCATCCAGTTCTTCATTTGCCACCACTTGCACCAGTTCTGCCACATTAACGATCTCTGCCGCAGAGACTGACGCAAACTTCTGTTCATAAAAAAGCCGGGTATTCTGGCAGGTCAGAGGCAGCTCATTAAAGAAGCTGCCATTAATCTGGCTCTCCCGGAAAATCAGTGAATGCAAACGGTTAAACAACTCCGAATGCACCGGCTCCGGAGCCTTCCAGAACTGATCCAGAGAACATTGCGAAGTCAGATGGCGAATATCATAAAACGCCCGGCCGGTTACTTTTACCGGCAGGTCATGGAGTAATGCTGAGATCCCCACCGTACTGTTAACCGTAACCACTCCCAGAGCATGGTGATACAACAAAGGCAATGGAACATCATGGCAATAGATGATTCGCCCAACCGCACCATAGCGCAGTGCCAGCTGTTGAATCAGCTGTTGGTAATCAGTGTATCCCCGGTCCATCGGATGATGCTTTAACACCAGAAAGTCCCTGTGGTCGGCATGGCCTGCAAAGAGGCGATCACCTCTTCGATAAAGGACTCAACAGAGGGATAATCCGAGTGGTAAAGCATCTGAGAGTCATCATGAACCTGTAGGGCCACCAAAAAGAAACGGCCACTCAGCTTTCCGGTTAACGTCTGGTGAATTCGCTGGTCACGCCACTTGCTCAGACATTTACGACCAAACCCTAGAATCCATTTCGCACCTTCCACAACCGGAGAAAAAGCCCGGTGATGCTGGTAGTCAACAAACCGCTGACGCTGGAACCAGGCAGCCCAGTAATAGAATGCTGCATACCTCACCCGCCGCCCCATGGATGGTGGCATGGCTATTTCAGCATTCAGTCGTTGGCTGGAAGCCGAAGCCAGGCCCATTAGGGAAAAATCCAGGCTCGACAGGTCATTTACCCCGCCACGTTCCAGGGTAATGGTGTCTGGCCGAAGGTATCCTTCCTCAAAGACCATAAACCGCACATTCATACGTTCGCAGACTGGTTTGGCCAGCCGGTGGTACAGGCGGCAATCCCCCATCAGAAAAACAGTCTGAATCTGATGTTCCAGCAGATAGCTTTCCAGAAACTCTGGCCACTGTTCTAAAGTGTCGATGTAATCAACACAGTGGTCAGCACCGCTGTATAAACGGTCGCCACCATTAAAATTAATCTTGTGTGTGTATACCCATGGTCAGAAAACTCCCGGGCCAGCTCACGGAAAAATGGCCCCAGAGGCCCCTGAAGAAAGAGTACCGATGCTATTTGCATTAACATCCCTCAGCTACGGATCGCTTCCAGCAAAAACTGCACTTTTCGGCATTTTCGCCCAAGCCAGCCCTTATCCATCACTTGTTTACCAGCCAGAACCCGTTGTCGAGCCAGCGCCTTTACCACCCGCTCCGGCGTGGTGAACCGCCGGGTCTGCCAGTGCACATAACGTGGATATTCACACAAGGCCAGATACACCAGTTCCGCCAGATTGCGGGAATGCTGCCGACGACGATCAATAGTACTCCCCGCCATATGATCATGGGTCAACCCCCAGCCGGCATAAAACGGCATGCCCCAGCAATGCACGGTTTTATTCTGAAGCAGCGCCTCAAAACCGGCCCGGGAAGTCATCACATGGAGTTCATCACACTGGCTGATGCAATCAAAAATATCACAGTCCGTCACCACCCGATCCACCAACTTCCGGTAAAGGCTTTCGCCCCCAAACCAGCAGGCCGCTGTTTCCGGTATCCTTCGCTAACCGCTTTTGTAACGCCCGATGATGGCGCACAAACACCACTTCACCCGCCAGCCCGGCAGCAAACTCTTTAACAAAGGCTCGCTTCCAAAGGCTAAAGCCCAATGCGTAGAGCCGATCAACTTGAGGATTTTGATACTGACGTTGAAGCGCAATCAGCTCGACAACATCTTCCAGTTCACAGGGCTCACCGGTTTCCGGGTCAATATACCGGGTATATAGCAGACAGGCCGCCGCAAACAGACTGGCCAGTGAATGCTTCTGAACGCGACGCTCACACCCTCCCCGGTCATCAGTCAGCCCCCAACCACTGTAGAAAGGCACACCAAAACAGACCACCGGCTTGTTATGCAGTAACGCTTCAAACCCGAGCTGGGAGGTCACCACATACACCTTGTCAAAGTGCGGGAACAGTGATTGGGCATTCACCTTATCCGCCAGCACCTTAACCCTTGTATCCGTCACGCCCTTTATATGGCCATGCTCAAACGGGAAGTAGCCCTGCTTGGTACCCAGCACCACATCCGGATGAACCTTAACCCACACTTCCGCTTCCGGGTTCTCCTGCAAGGCAGCAACCAACATTGCAGTAAAAGTTTCTGCATTGGCCATCCCACAAGAAACAGAACAATCACCATTTATCCACGATCAGGGAAAAACGACGATCCCCCAAAGCCGGATGACCAAGATAACTGATAAAACCATCTTCCAGCCGCCAGAAGGGTAATTGCAGCCGTTCGGCCAATGCGCTGGTTTTGCCAGTATTGGCTTTCATACCCCAACCAAGCACAGCATCCGGTTCACGAAGACCAGGCCATCGGTTCCATGGCCGATGCAGGCAAACACTTCCCTGAAGCAAAGGCTTCAATTCAGGGGCTCGAACAATACCAGCAGAAAGACACAGGAAATGGCTCAAGGTTATCTCTACTCACCTTCGATCAGGGCTAAAAGCAAACGACTGTATCAGCCTTTATCCCCGGGCCCAATCCGCAGATTCCCGCAGACAACCAGAAAGAAATAAAGAGCAATGATGCGAGGGCAAGAATGAAACGGGTCATCTTGTTTAGCACCCGTTCGGTAAAACCCTAAATACACACCGGAGAATACACTGTACAGTGCACGCTAACGTCTATCTCACCGACACAAAGCGAATCTCACCCTGATGAAAAAATCGATCAGCTTATCCTTGCTGTTACTTTCCAGCACACTCACCCAGGCAGACATTGCCGGCGCAAAGGCCGGACTGGATTACTGGCACACCAACGATCACGGCAAAGGAGGCTCCGCGTATGCCCAGATCGAGCACCCGGTGCCTCTGGTACCCAACGCTGCCCTGCGTGCCACTACGCTTGAGGGTGAAGCGGATGGTATGAACAATGTAGACGCGTACGGCTACTACGAAATCCTGGATAACGACCTGGTCTCCATCGACCTGGGCGCAGGCCTGCACCATATCAATGGCAGTCGTTACTACGACGAAACCCTGCCCATGGCGGTTGCCGATGCCGAATGGTTCCCGGGCAGTCAGGTTTCTTACTACAGCAAACTGAACTACGCCAGAAACTCCGATGCCACCGTAACCGACATCAGTGCCGGTGCCCGCTTCCAGTTGCTGCCCGCCATTTATCTCCAGGCCGGTTATCGCCATTATGAGATGGAGACGGATAATGCTGGAGGGCATTCAGACACCATTAAAGGATTCACCGCAGGGCTCCATATCGATATGTAATATTTGCCAGCAAAAATGCTAGCGACATGCTAGCATTTTGGATTAAACACTCGTTTAAGGAGGCAATATCCATGGCAACCCTGACCATCCGAAACCTGCCAGACGAACTGATCGAACGATTGAAAGCCAGCGCCAAAGCGGGCAACCGTTCCATGGAGCAAGAAGTGCGGGAACTGCTTGAAGCCCGCTATCAACAAAAGTCTGACCTGATTAACGCCATTAAAAACAGCTGGAAAGAACTGCCGGAAACCCCGGCCAAAGACATGGACACCTGGCGACAGGAAGGCCGACCATGACCCGCGCCGTTATCGACACCATGGTCTTTGCCTATGCACTGTTTAATGAGCCTTTGCACCGGCAGGACGCCCTGGCCGTACTGGCAAAAACCGAATACATTCATGTGCCTGACCTGTTCCGGGCTGAGTTCTGTAATGTTGCCTGGCAATGGATAACCCATCAGCAGTTAAGCCTGCATCAGGCCATACAGGCAACCGAACGAGCTGAAGCCCTGATCACATCGGTAACCAGCAGTGAGCGGTTATGGTTCAAAGCACTGGAACTGGCCACTTACACAAAACATCCGGCTTACAATGCGTTATTTGTGGTATTGGCAGAAACATTAGATTGCCCGTTAGTCACCTGGGATAAAAAACTGCTGCGCAATTTTCCAGACATTGCCATGACTCCTGAAAGGCTGTTAAAGCCTTGAAAAGCTAAAACCCCCTTTAAGGATAACCATGAATATTCGTCCGGCCCGAATCATAAAAATGATTGGAGAACGTGGTACAGCGTTTTTTCGTCGTAAGCCGATGGTGCCCCCCCATCTCCCCCCTACTTCCACCAGTTCGCTATTTTTACATCATCCGATGTGAGGTTCATAGGCAACAGGTGTTCAACATTGGCACCTTCCCCCTGTGTCAGCATAGTTGTCGATATCCAGTAATCCGCTATCGAGGTAACGGACCAGATACTTCCATTGATTCTGCGCGCAGGTCAGCGCCTTGCCCGGCAGGCTTTTCGGGGGTATTTTCGGTGCTGCCTGTCCAGCCACTGTTTCAGTTTATCCATGATGTGACGGCTGGATCGGCAAGATTTTTCCTTGACTTTATTCCCCCCCGGTTTTCTCTTTCTTTTTTCCAGCAATATTATGGACGAATTTCACTATCTGACGTACTATTTAAAAAAAAGATACGCCAAGGTAATCATCATGCACAAACTCACGCTTCGGGTAGAAAACGAACTGGTCAACAATGCGAAAAAATACGCGGCACAACATGGCAAATCGTTGTCGCAACTGGTGGCTGACTATTTTGCAGACCTAACCCGTCATGGGACGGAAGACGAACCATTACCACCATTAACCCAAAGCCTGAAAGGGTTGCTGGCCGATGGCCCGACGGATGATGCAGAAAAGGACTACAAAAAACATCTGGAAGACAAATATCTATGAAAATCCTGGTGGATACCAACGTTATTCTTGATGTCCTGTTCGAACGGGAACCCTTTGTGGCTCACTCATCATCCATTATGGGCAAAGTGGAGCGCAGAACACTCAATGGCATACTCTGCGCCACAACCCTGACCACCATTCACTACCTCACCTGCAAAACCATCGGCAAAGCCAAAGGCAGTGCCGCCATTAAAAAATTGTTACAGATTTATCAGGTAGCACCGGTGGATTACACCATATTAATGCATGCCCTTGACAGTGGATTTAACGATTTTGAAGATGCCGTACTGTATGCTGCCGCGATACAAGCCGGAGCCGAAGCCATCATCACCCGCAACGCCAAAGACTTTCGGTTAGCCGAAATCCCGGTATTCACACCGGAAGAATTTATGGTTAATAAGGTGGCAATGTTGAACAGTTAAAGCGTTACAACGCTTTTTTTAACGCTTAAACCTTCAACGCTGTAACAGAATCGCACCAGCGATTTTTAATCTGATCCAAAAAGGTCGCGGGTAAAGACTTTATCCAACACATCAGCCAGTTCATCCACCAGCCGGTTGGAGACAATCACATCGGCGGACTGTTTGAACCCATCCAGGTCGCTAATCACCCGTGAATTAAAAAACTCCGCTTCATCCAGCACCGGTTCATACACCACCACCTCAACACCCTTGGCCTTGATGCGATTCATAATGCCCTGGATGGACGATGCCCGGAAGTTATCAGAACCGGCCTTCACAGAGAAAAAACTGAACCAGGCCTTGGCTTCAATTGCCGTATCGGGAAGATTTTTCCTTGACTTCATTCAAGAATCAAAACCTGCCACCGGTTTTCTGGTTTTCTTTTGGTTTGGGAGGCTTGGCAGCGAGGAGAGTCATTCATGCTGTCCCTTTACTCTGGAGTGCTGGCTTGGAAGAGCGGTTCATAATGATAATCAGTATCCTCTTTTCCAGAGGCTTTTCCTGCGGCTTTTCCTGCGGCTGTTCTGGGTTAACCGAGACATACTCACCATCAGCATGTCGAAGAACCATATTACCCTCGATATTTGAGAAAACATAACCGCTGTTTGGCTCCAAGACGTGTTTTTCAGTAGTCCCCTCAACAGCAAGTATCCCTTTTCCCAAGGATTGTCCCGCAAACTTCGCTGTTTCTAATCTTCCCCCCGTGTAATAAGGAGCATTATTTTTAATAACTGAATCGTCATTCATCAACATCACAAGGCTATAGTTCCCCTTATGACGATGCCATAACCCTCCCTTTAAACCCTTATTGGAAATATAATGCCGACCTATCCCCAAATGGAGTACTTCCATAGACTGCTTCTCGGATGAGAACTGCCTGGCCAAAAACTCAACACCTTTTATTGCCAGTTCAATCAAAGCTTCATTACTGGTAACTAATTGATGTACAAAGTTTTCCCGATCAATAATTTGACAGTGTTGGTCAAACTTTACATTTACTTTCCCTGGAACAGGAATCAAATTAACAACATATTGTGAACCAAAATATCCTAATGACCCTTCTGGGGAGACCCTGTGTAACCAAGATAGATTACAAGATGATTGATCAACAAAATAACGACTGTCTTTATCAATAGTCTTGTTGGCATCTTGCAAAATATTCTGAGCAAAAACTTCGCGTACAGCTCGGAATGTATTCCCGAATTTAATATCCACCGTTGCAGTTGAAGCAAGCTCCTCACTCGTTAAGGGAGCGACCATTGTTTGCTGTGAATAATTAGGCGAAATCATTTTAAGTAGTGCTTGTCCGAAAACCCATCAGCCCTTGAAAACAGCAGTCTGTGACCCAACTTAATCATTGAAGATTTCCACTGACAGGCTGTTGTCTCACTCATGCGCCAAACCATCAAGCCACAAATGCAGTTAGGCGAGGTCGATATCTCTGCCATCACCTTCAACCCCAAATCCAGGGACGACATACCCCGCCTCTTGCGGGCTTTTCAGCATATCTGGGTCACCCCGGAGCTGAGAGAGCAGG
>NZ_JAGHQV010000170.1:0-1895 GCF_017744175.1 Thalassotalea sp. G20_0
CGGAGATGTGTATAAGCAACAGCAGTAATATCCGGGTTGAAAATGCTCATGTAATTACTTCGGGCCGTGAAGCCTATGGGGGCGTTGTAGCAGGCATTACCAAAGGAAAGGTTGCCAACGCCATGGCGGTGAATTGCACGGTTCGAACTGAAGGCTGGTCTGCCAGTGCCGGTGTCGGTGCAGGAATGGTCGATGGCGGAACCGTTGCTAACACCATGGCGAAGAATTGCACGGTTCGAACTTCAGGCCAGTATGCCCATGCCGGTGTCGGTGCAGGAATGGTCAATGGCGGAACCGTTGCCGACACGACAGCGGTTGTTCTCTGCTGCGTTGAAACAGTGGGTGATGGTGCAAATGCCGCTGTTGGAGCGGGAAGCATTTCCCGTGGAAAAGTTACCAACACCAGAGCACTGAACTGCATGGTGAAAACTTCTGGTATTTTTGGCCATGCGGGTATCGGCGGGGGAAAGTCTATCGAGACCGATGTTACTGACACCAAGGCAATGTACAGTAAGGTGAGCACATTTGGACGTAGCAGCGTTGCCGGCATCGGCGGGGGACAGTTTAACGGTGGCACCGTGACTGGCACCACAGCGGTGAACTGCACGGTGAAAACCACCGGTAGAGATGCCAGCGCGGGTATCGGAGGTGGGCAGGTTAGGGAGAGTACTACTGTTACTAATACCGTGGCAGAGAAGAATTGTCGTGTCGAAACATCGGAGGAGAATGCAGATGCCGGTATTGGCGCGGGGAATGTTGCTGATAGCACTGTGACCGATACCAAAGCAGTAAACTGTAAGGCCAGCACCGTCGGTAAAAATAGCGAAGCGGGCATCGGAGCCGGGGCTGTTCGAAATGGCCGTGTGGCTGATACCAGAGTGTTAAACTGCGAGCTAAAAACCACAGGTGAAGAGGGATTTGCCGGTATCGGGGCTGGTAAAGTCGTTAATGGCAATGTTACCAACACGACGGCAGTGAACTGCAACGTCGAAACCTTCAATTCTTTCAATCGTGGTGTGGGGGCCAATGCCGGTATCGGAGCGGGATCTGTTGAAGGTAGCAGCGTCGTTGCACACACCACAGCGTTGAACTGCACGGTCAAAACCCAAGATGAATATGGATATGCAGGCATCGGAGCCGGAACTGCCTCTGATGGTGGCACCGTTGACTGGAGCACAGCGGTGAACTGCAAGGTTAGAACTTCCGGTGATACAGCCCATGCAGCTATCGGCACAGGATACGTTAGAAAGGGTGCAACCGCTGCCAACACCCTGGCAGTGAAGAGTAATGTCATAACGACCGGCTCTGAGGCAAATGCTGGTATTGGGGCAGGGCCGTTTCGTGAGGGTGAGGATGGTAAAGTTACCGATACCACGGCGGTTGATTCATGGATCGAAGCCCAGGGCAGTTATGGAGCGAAAGCCCATATCGTCAGTGAGCGTTACCAGGTTTGTAATACCTACCTTGACAATAAGCTATACCGTGACAGTCCCACCTGCCCGCTGAAAGATGTGTGTGAACCTGTCGCTCATCCGCTCTCGCTCTTGCTCCGGGATTGCCAAACCAACCCCAAGTATCTTGACCAGTTAGGCATGCCAAGCAATTTCAGCAATGATTTCTTCTCCGTCGAAACCCTGCCCATGGCATCCGACATACCCTTTCCCGACCTGCCTTGTCCTGCACCATTGACCACGACAGTGGCACCATCGGCCGCCACGACGGTAGCAGGCAGGGAAACCGCCAGGGCATCAACAGCCCCCCCCATACTTGTTTCAGAACCGGCTTCTTCTGCAACATTGTCCACAGAGATGGTACCGTCAACCACCATACCTGTTTCCGAAACAGCTTCTTCTGCAACATTTTCCGCAGAGATGGTACCGTCAACCGCCACACCT
>NZ_JAGHQV010000171.1:0-1833 GCF_017744175.1 Thalassotalea sp. G20_0
TTTCTTCAAATAACAAAAAATTCTTCAAGAAATACGAGGGCTATATTTCTTCGCACGATCACGAAAGAGCCGACGATCAAATATTGGCTAATATTGCAGCAAAAATCAGAGCACACGCATAACAAGCAGCAATTCCCACAATACCCATAAGCCCTTATCTACCATAGCTCAGGGACTTGAAATTTAATCACAGAACCGCAATCTTAAAGTACTTCTGGTAACCAATTGGTTGCAGCATGCCAGTTTCCAGCAAACGCTCCGTGGCACAGGAGCTTCTTGATCTCGTGTTTGAAAAGGTTCAGGAAATCCCTGATCCCCGATCATCCAAAGGGCGGTCCGGTAAAATCACCCTTCCTGATACCATCATGTACGCTTTGGCCGTCTTTCACCTGAAACACCCATCGTTGCTCAGCTCTGATGACAAACGACAACAGCCGACCGTTCAGGACAATGCCAAAAATTTATATCACGTTGAACACATACCTTGCGACAGCTACGTCAGAGCCGTCATTGATCAGGTTCCGACAGAACACTTCCGGTCACTGTTCACCTCTTGCTTTACCTATTTCCAGAGACGCGGCTGGCTAAAGCGATATGAATATTTCAAAGAAGGGTATCTGGCTCCGGTTGACGCAACCCAAACATTTTCATCCAAAAAAATTCACTGCAAGAATTGCTGCATCAAGAACGCAGAGGACCCCAAAAAGCCAACGGTCTACTACCATCAGCTGTCAGCGATCTGTCTGGTCAAGCCCGGCAAGAAAACCGTCATGCCACTCATGCCGGAGCCTATTACCCAGCAGATAGATGCATCGAAAAATGATTGTGAAGTCCGGGCTCTTGAGCGCATCCTGGCCGACCTTTCCCGTGAGCATTATCACTTAAAACTGATCATGAACTTTGATGATCTTTATTCCAAAGGCCCTACCATCAAACGGGTTCTTTCTAATGGGCATCATTTTATTGCGGTCGCCAAGGATAGTGACCACGCAGCCCTGATTGAAGCCGTTGATGATATGGATCGACAGGGAAAGGTTCATCGCTTCACGTATACCGATAAAAAAGGTCATCGACATTGGTTTCTCTACGCCAATGATGTGCCGCTCAATAAGTCCCACCCTGATCTGCTGGTTAATTTTCTTGATTACATGGAGTTTGATCCTAAAGGAAACCGAATTTACCAAAACAGCTGGGCGACCAGCCTGACTCTTTACAACCATCTGTACTGCATGAAAGTCATGCGTGGAGGACGCGCCAAGTGGTCTATAGAGAATGAGACGTTTAATACACTGAAGAACCTCGGCTACAGCCTCGAACACAACTATGGCCATGGTGAGGAGAATCTGTCGAGCAACTTTGCCTGCCTGATGTTTCTCGCCTTTCTTATTGATCAAATAGTGGAGCTTTCCGACCCGTTGTTCAACGAGGCCTTACAGGCTAACAAGCGAAAGAAAAGGCTTTGGGAAGCGCAACGGAATTTTTTTGAAATTTTTGTCATCAGTTCCTGGCTACTGTTTATGAAGGGACTGGTTTTACAGGGAGTGCCTGAGCCGCGAAGGACAGGCAAACGAGTGAAGCCCAAAGATCAACAAATAAGGAAGAAAGTGAGTATCCAAAGCCTGTTTCCTGATACCTCATAAACGACAATGGGGGGTGCTGTAGCCTGCGTTCGCTAATAGAGTCATTTTAAAGCAGTGACTTCATGGTCATTGCATGGGGGGATTGTGCTTAAAATTATCAATTGATATTGGGGGGGGCACATTGTCATTGAGGGAATTGCTGGACGATGGTTACTGCGCTTCCAAGAAAAAGCACTTCTATGGCTTTCAGGGG
>NZ_JAGHQV010000172.1:0-1832 GCF_017744175.1 Thalassotalea sp. G20_0
CCTTCGTGGCGGATAAGAGTGACCGTCAATGGCTTGAAGAGCTAAGTGAAATTGACGTTGGCAGTATTGGTCAATGCTTCAGGGACGGGGTTGATAAAGGTTTTGGTGAACATCCTCTATTAAACTTGCCTTCGTTTGCCCAGCTGATCGCCTGGATTATTGTATCCCACCATCGCTTACCCTTGGCACCGGCATGGCAGAATAACTTCACAGCACCAGCATTGGATAAGATCAAGGACTGGTTAGATCCTGCATTTTATGCTCGCTGGAACTCGTATCACTGCGAAGATAATGATCAAAAGAGTCGAATTCAAGACAACTGGACATTTGCTGAAAAGGCCTTGCCCTATCACAGCTTCAAATGGCGTTGTCGGGCATCGGATATTGCGTCAAATACCCTGAAGCACTTTTCCCAATGGTATAACGAACAAGCAGATTACCTTCACGACCACCTGTTTACCAGCCATCTGGCCCGACTCTGTATGATGCTGGCAGATCGTTATTACTCGCAGCAAGAAATAACAACCGAATGGCAGAGCCAGAATTACCGTGTTTATGCCAACACCTACGGCAAAGAAGATCACCGTAAAGGCTTCAAGCAAAAACTCGATGAGCATTTGATTGGGGTAGCTCACCACAGTCGGAAAATCACCAAAGCCCTGATTAATTTGAATCACAGTTTACCGAATCTTCGAGATATTTCCGCCCTTACAGATAAGGTCGAGAAAGAGTTCAAAGGAAAATTCGGCTGGCAGGATGGTGCCGTCAAACTGGCCAAAAGACTAGGCAAAGAAACGGTAATCAAGGGTTTTTTCGGCATCAATATGGCATCGACCGGTTATGGAAAAACCATCGCCAATGCCAAAATCATGTATGCACTGGGGCAGGAAACCGGTCGCACTCGCTTCAGTGTGGCACTGGGTTTACGCACGCTGACGTTGCAAACAGGCCAGTCTTTCAAAACGGATCTTGGGCTGAATGACGAAAATTTAGCCATTGCCGTTGGGGGTACGGCTATCAAACAGCTCTTTGATTATTCCCATCAAAAGAATGTCAAAGATGAAAGCGGAACCGGTAGTGAATCAGCGGATGAAGCCTTGGATAAAGAGGCTTATGTTCACTACACCGGTGACACCAGCCACAGTCTGAGTGAATGGACCGAAAAGGATAAACGAATTGATAAACTGCTCCATGCACCCGCACTGGTATGTACCATTGACCACCTGATTTCAGCCACCGAAGGCACACGGGGAGGCCGACAAACGGCGGCTATGCTGCGTCTGCTTACGTCTGACCTGATACTGGATGAACCAGACGACTTTAGCCAGGGGGATTTACCTGCACTATGTCGTCTTGTGCATTGGGCGGGTATGCTTGGCAGTCGGGTACTGCTTTCAACGGCAACCCTGCCTCCGGCACTGGCTTACGCATTGTTTGAATCCTACCGAAACGGGTGGAAACAATATGCCATGGCCAATATCCCTGGCTGGAAAGGTGAAATCTGTTGTGGCTGGTTTGATGAATTTGCGACATCTGATAATGAACAGTGCATGATCAGCGGTTTAGAGAATTATAAAGCACAGCATAATCGCTTTATTAAACCCCGTGTAAAACGGTTAACTGAGCTTTCTGCTTCCGGCAAAACTCACAAACAATGGGGTGATATTGCACTGGTTGAGCCTGTCTCTGCTGCGAGCCCAGCGGCTGCATTAGCCGCTACTGTTTACACGCAAATGACTCAGTTACACCAGCAGCACTGTGTTACTAAAGACAACCGGAGTCTTTCCATTGGCCTGGTGCGAATGGCCAATATTGATCCGCTGGTACGTGTT
>NZ_JAGHQV010000173.1:0-1808 GCF_017744175.1 Thalassotalea sp. G20_0
AAGTAGGCAGCTGTCCTTCAGCACGGGGGCGGCCGCTGGGTGGGGGCGGCATGGGTTCCGCGCGGTTACGACCAGCATTAGTCGATGACCTTTGGCTGTAATAGCGGTAGGCGATCACACCGACCAGAACCAAAATCATCGTGCCCAGGGTGGCGATACAAGCTATAATAGCAGGGCTTGGTGCGGCAAATGTAGCAGAACCTGGGTCAGAGAAGTTCACTTTTTGCACCTCGGGCCCAGTTGTTGGGGGCGTTGTCGTGGTGACAGAATCCGAACTGAAAGAGTTCATGGTTGTGTCTGGTGCTGTGTCCATAGTGGTTGGGGGCGTTGTTGTGGTGACAGAATCCGAACTGAAAGAGTTCATGGTTGTGTCTGGTGCTGTGTCCATAGTGGTTGGGGGCGTTGTCGTGGTGTCAGAACCCGAACTGAAAGAGTTCATGGTGCTGCCTGATGTTTTGGCCACCGTCTCTGTGGTTGGTGGGGCAGGACAATAATTAGCGATTTGGAGATTTAGTTTTGCCAAGTCGGGGTCAATAACTGCACACAAATCATTATCCTGCCAATACTGACACCCCTTGGCAGTGTCGTTTTGTTGTACGCCATTAACAGTGACATTACAAATAACCGGGTCATATCCTCCGAAGATACCCGCAGTGGCATTTTCACTTTTAACGGCGCTATTGATCACCCTGGTGTTGGTGATTTTTTCTTGTTCTACAGAAGAGCGTCCTGCGCCAATACCGGAATTTGCCTCTCTGTTTGAGGTTATCACCATGCAGTTCACCGCTGTCGTGTGATTAACAGTACCACCATGCAATTCTCCAGCCCCAATACCGGCATTTGCCTTTCTGCCTGAGGTTGTCACCGTGCAGTTCACCGCTGTCGTGTGGTTAACAGTATCTCCAGCAGATTCTCCAGCCCCAATACCGGCATTTGCATTATTTCCTTCTGTTATAACATTACACTTAACCGCTGTCGTGTGCTTAACAGTACCTCCTCCCAAATATCCAGCCCCAATACCAGCATGTGCAGAAGGTTTGATGGTTTCCACCGTGCAGTTCAACGCTGTCGTGTCTGTAACCGTTCCTTTAATTTCAATACGCGCCCATCCCGTTTTATAATCAGTTTCACGAAATGTACTCTGCTTTCCCACCCCAATACCGGCGGCACAATCTTTTTCTCCCAGCATTTTAACATGACAGTTCACCGCCCTTGTGTTGTTAACGATTCCACCTCGTGAAAATCCCGCACCAATACCGGTATATCCGTAATGCCCCTGTGCTGTAACACTACAGTCTACTGCAGTCATGCTGTTAACAGCTCCACTACTTTCCAGATTTCCTGCTCCAATACCGGCATTTCCGAAATTCAGACCTGTTGTAACATGACAGTTTTCCGCAAACATGTTGTTAACAGCTCCACTACTTTCCAGATTTCCCGCTCCAATACCGGCATATCCGTAATTCCACTCTGTTGTAACATCACAGTTTTTCGCAATCATGTTGTTAACAGCTCCATTGTCCAGATTTCCCGCACCAATACCGGCATAAGCTTTCGGGGCAGAGGTTTTCACCTTGCAGTTCAACGCAGTCATCTTAGTAATAGTTCCTCCGCCAGATACTTTGCCCACGCCAATAGCTGCGTGTGCGTTTTTTTTATCGCTGGTAGCAACGTCAGCACGTTCAACCCAAATATTACTGATCGTAGCGTTGCCAGACATTTCGCAAGCCACTACCCCGGCCGATTCCGTTGAGGTTATGATGGCATCACTAAGGGTCAGGTTCTCGATGCGGCCCCCATCGGACAGG
>NZ_JAGHQV010000174.1:0-1807 GCF_017744175.1 Thalassotalea sp. G20_0
TAGCTAAATTGAGCGCTGTTTCGCAATTCTTATCCTTAACTTTGGCCCGGGAGCGGTCAAAGGCCAGCAATGTCTGGATGGCCTCTGTGTGGCCTTTTTCAGCAGCTTTGCCGAGAGCTGTTTGGCCATATTTATCCTTCTCTTTGGCCAGGGAGGGGTCAAAGTCCAGCAATGTCCGGATGGCCTCTGTGTGGCCTTGTTCAGCAGCTTTGTGGAGAGCCGTACGGCCAAGGTTACTTTTCTTTTTGGCCAGGGAGCGGTCAAAGGCCAGCAATGTCCGGATGGCCTCTGTATGGCCTTTATTAAGAGCAGCGTAGTGGAGAGCTGTTTGGCCATATTTATCCTTTTCTTTGGCCAGGGAGGGGTCAAAGTCCAGCAATGTCCGGATGGCCTCTGTGTGGCCTTGATAAGCAGCTGAGTGGAGAGCCGTCACGCCATCACTATCCTTCTCTTTGGCCAGGGAGCGGTCAAATTTCAGCAATGTCTGGATGACCTCTATTTGACCATCATAATAATAAGCAGCGAAGTGGAGAGCCGTATTGCCACACTTATTCTTCTCTTTGGCCAGGGAGCGGTCAAAGTCCAGCAATGCCTGGATGGCCTCTGTGTGACCTTCTGCAGCAGCTTCGTGGAGAGCCGTCCAGCCACCGTTATCCTTCTTTTTGGCCAGTGAGCGGTCAAAGTCCAGCAATGTCTTGATGGCTTCTGTGAGGCCTTTACGAGCAGCTAAGTGGAGAGCTGTTAGGCCATCGCTAGTCTTCTCTTTGGCCAGTGAGCGGTCAAAGTTCAGCAATGCCTGGATGGTCTCTGTTTGGTCTTTACGAGCAGCGTAGTGGAGAGCCGTCAAGCCATATCTATCCTTCTCTTTGGCCAGGGAGCGGTCAAATTCCAGCAATGTCTGGATGGCCTCTGTGTGGCCTTTTTCAGCAGCTTTGTGGAGATGGAGAGCCGTATTGCCACACTTATTCTTCTCTTTGGCCAGTGAGGGGGCAAAGTTCAGCAATGTCTGGATGGCCTCTGTGTGGCCTTTTTCAGCAGCCCAGTGGAGAGCCGTATCGCCATATTTATCCTTCTCTTTGGCCAGTGAGGGGGCAAAGTTCAGCAATGTCTGGATGGCCTCTGTGTGGCCTTTTTCAGCAGCCCAGTGGAGAGCCGTATCGCCATATTTATCCTTCTCTTTGGCCAGTGAGGGGGCAAGGTTCAGCAATGTCTGGATGACCTCTGTTTGGCCACTATAAGCAGCGAAGTGGAGAGTCGTTCCGCCTGAGTTCTCCTTCTTTTTGGCCAGGGAGGGGGCAATGGTCAGCAATATCTGGATGGCCTCTGTTTGGCCTTTAAGAGCAGCAGCGTGAAGAGCCGTGCGGCCATTGTTATCCTTCTCTTTGGCCAGTGAGGGGGCAAAGTTCAGCAATGCCTGGATGGCCTCTGTGCTGCCCCAAATAGCAGCGAAGTCGAGAGCCGTTCTGCCATATTTATCCTTCTTTTTGGCCAGTGAGCAGTCAAAGTTCAGCAATGCCTGGATGGCCTCTGTTTGGCCTTTACGAGCAGCTTCGTGGAGAGCCGTCAAGCCATAGCTATCCTTCTCTTTGGCCAGCGACCGGTCAAAGTCCAGCAATGTCTGGATGGCCTCTGTTTGGCCTCTAAGAGCAGCGTCGTGGAGAGCCGTTCGGCCATTCTTATCCTTCTCTTTGGCCAGTGAGGGGTCAAAATCCAGCAATGTCTGGATGGCCTCTGTTTGGCCATCATAAACAACGTAGTGGAGAGCCGTTTCGCCATTGTTATCCTTCTCTTTGGCCAGTGAGGGGGC
>NZ_JAGHQV010000175.1:0-1800 GCF_017744175.1 Thalassotalea sp. G20_0
AAGTGGATAACCCCAGAGGCTCAGGGCAACAATATGCCCGAATGTACAATGGTTATTTTGACAATCTGGTGAACACAGTCTTTTATCAGATGGCAGCTACAAGCTATCTGAACCCCTTCTTTCAGGAAATTTCCTGGTCTCAAGATACCACCAGTGGCATCTGGCAGGGCGACTTTACTCAGGTAGCGGATAAACTGTTCGATTATGCGAAGCAGAATCCAGATACTGCTCAGGACATACTGACTGACTTTGTACAGGCAGTAAGAGGCGTCAATGTCTACACCACAGTCAATCTGGATGCTTTGAGAGGCTCAGTTGACCAGTATATCCAGACTCAGGATATGAGTGGTTACTCTGATGAGGTGATAGGGCTAGTAACTGCGGCCGTCATGGATGCTTCCACAGGTAATGATTCTATTCAGGGCAATGCTTCCGATAATTATCTGTTTGGTTTGGAAGGACACGACACTATTTCTGCTGGTGCAGGTAATGATGTGTTGGATGGCGGTACTGGTGATGACCTTCTGATTGGCGGCGATGGGAATGATCAGTATCGTTTTGGCAAAGGCTATGGCAGGGATCGAATCCAAAATGCCGATTCTGGAGCAGATCGCTACGATATCGTAAAACTTCAAGGTGATTTGACAGCTGTTGATGTTTCGATTGTCAGGCAGGGGGACGATCTGGTTCTGTCGATTAATGACCACGATGATGTTCTCAGGATAGAGGATCACTTTCAGAGTGAAGGGGCTGCTAAAAAATATATTGATGCCATTGTTTTCAGTGATGGTTCCAAGCTGGAAGTAGGGCCAGCGCAGTTTGACCAGATAAATGTTGCTTCCCAGGTGATCACTGAAGGGGCTGATGAGCTTCACGGTACTTCAACAGACGACAGCATAGATGGATTGGGTGGCGATGACCGTATCTATGGCAAGGCAGGAAATGATCAGCTCCAGGGTAATGATGGTACTGACAGGCTCTTCGGTGATGATGGTGAAGATCAGCTTGATGGAGGAATGGGTAACGACTTCCTTTATGGAGGAGCTGGCAATGACCAGCTGACAGGCAGTGACGGTCATGATGAGCTTCGGGGTGAGTCTGGTGATGACACTCTAACGGGCGGCAAAGGAGATGATTACCTGCTCGGTGGAGCAGGCAACGACACTTATCTCTATAGCACTGGAGATGGCTTGGATAGCATCCTGAATGAAGGGAGTGCTTCGGATACCGATCAGATTATTCTGGGCCAGGGTATTCTTTCGCAGAATGTAGTAGTTAGGCGCCAGGGGAATGATCTGATTATCTTTGTGCGTGAAGGCGAGGATGAGATCCAGGTAGAGAATTACTTTAATGGGCAAGAGCAGAACAAGATTGACAAAGTTGTGTTCAGTGATGGGGGGAGCTCTGAAGCTGAATGGACTTCAGTAACTCTTGAACGCCTTGTACTGAAGGCCACTGAAGGAAACAACGAGCTGCATGGCGATGATCAGAACAACCAGCTTGATGGTCTTGGAGGGGATGACCTGCTGGTGGGATATGGTGGCAATGATGTTCTATCAGGCTCAGAAGGAAATGACACGCTTAGGGGAGAGGATGGCAACGATACCCTGTTGGGTGGAACAGGTTCTGATGTTCTCGAAGGTGGTCGAGGTAATGACCGGCTGGAAGGTGGCTTGGGCAATGACCGGCTTCTGGGTGGTTCTGGCAGTGATATCTATGTCATCAAGGCTGATGGCAGCAAGGATACCATTGAAGATTATGATAATTCGGGTACGGATCTCGACAAGATATTGTTTGATA
>NZ_JAGHQV010000176.1:0-1796 GCF_017744175.1 Thalassotalea sp. G20_0
CTGCAAAGAGGGAAATCTTGATTGGAGTTGATCGCGAAAGTCGGATTGACGTTTTGACCTGATAGTCTGGTAATGGGGGACGACCGGGCACGCTCTCCCAAGCCAACTTGCGGCCATGGCAATGATGCATTGATCCTCTTCATTATCCGGGGGTATATTTTCCAGGCGAGTAAACAGGTCATCCATGTGCTTTTCAAGCCAATTATTTTTATTGGTATTGGAGACTAAAGACAACCTGGCACAGCAAACCATCTCTCCCCAGAGAGAAATCAATAGGTCTTGCTGTGAGAGCTGAGGGTTTTCACTGATTCGGTAAACAAGCGATTCAAACATAGAGGTAACCACGTTCAGCTCAACGAACTCACCCAGTTTCGCCGTGGCCCACAGCAGATTGGCGATTTCCTGTGGTTTAAAGTTAGCTTTCTGTGTGTTCACTTGGCGCAACAGCGCGGCCACGGCCTCGTTGAACTCTGATGTCCACTCCCCGTTGTCCACCAGTTTCGCTATGGCCCGCAGCAGGTTGGCGATTTCCTGTGGTTTAAAGTTAGCATTCTCTGGGTTCACTTGTGGCAACAGCACGGCCACGGCCTCTTTGAGCTGCGGTGTCCGCTCCTGCCCGTTGTCCACCAGTTTCGCCGTGGCCCATAGCAGGTTGCTGATTTCCTGTAGTGTAAAGTTAGCTTTCTGTGCGTTCACGAAGGGCAACAGCGTGGCCACCGCCTCGTTGAACTCTGGCGTCCGCTCCTGTCCGTTGTCCATCAGTTTCGCCATGGCCCACAGCAGGTTGGCGATACCCTGTGGTTTAAAGTTTGCTTTCTGTGTGCTCACGTGGGGCAACAGCGCAGCCACCGACTCGTTGAACTCTGGTGTTTGCTTTTGCCCGTTGTCCACCAGTTTCGCCATGGCCCACAGCAGGTTGGCGATATGCTGAGGAATAAATTGGTCTTTCTGTGCGCTCACGTTGGGCAACAGCGCAGCCACGACCTCTTTGAGCTCTGGTGTTCGCTCCAGCCCGTTGTCCACCAGTTTCGCCATGGCCCACAGCAGGTTGGCGATACCCTGTGGTTTAAAGTTTGCTTTCTGTGTGCTCACGTGGGGCAACAGCGCAGCCACCGCCTCGTTGAACTCTGGTGTTTGCTTTTGCCCGTTGTCCACCAGTTTCGCCATGGCCCACAGCAGGTTGGCGATACCCTGTGGTTTAAAGTTTGCTTTCTGTGTGCTCACGTGGGGCAACAGCGCAGCCACCGACTCGTTGAACTCAGGTGTTTGCTTTTGCCCGTTGTCCACCAGTTTCGCCATGGCCCACAGCAGGTTGGCGATATGCTGAGGAATAAATTGGTCTTTCTGTACGCTCACGTGGGGCAACAGCGCAGCCACCGCCTCGTTGAACTCTGGTGTTCGCTTTTGCCCGTTGTCCACCAGTTTCGCCATGGCCCACAGCAGGTTGGCAATACCCTGTGGTTTAAAGTTTGCTTTCTGTGTGCTCACGTGGGGCAACAGCGCAGCCACCGCCTCGTTGAACTCTGGTGTTCGCTTTTGCCCGTTGTCCACCAGTTTCGCCATGGCCCACAGCAGGTTGGCGATACCCTGTGCTGTAAAGTTAGCTTGCTGTGCGCTCACGTGGGGCAACAGTGCGGCCTCGGCCCCGTTGAGCACCGGTGTTTGCTCTTGCCCGTTGTCCACCAGTTTTGCCATGGCCCACAGCAGGTTGGCGATATGCTGAGGAATAAATTGGTTTTTTTTTGCGTTCACGAGGGGCAACAGTGCGGCCAAAGCCTCTTTGAGCCCGGGTATCA
>NZ_JAGHQV010000177.1:0-1795 GCF_017744175.1 Thalassotalea sp. G20_0
GGGAGCGGGGCGGACCATTCCATTAGGTCTTTCTTTGTGCACAACTTTTGTCGTATATAAAGATAATAAAGAAGGCATTTTCACAATGTAAGGCATGCCTCAAATTCCCCTTTCTAATCTTAACAACGGTGTTTGTCAACATAGTTGTCGCCTCAACTCACACAGCTTGCCTTAGCTGTCCGGCAACTGACCGGTCTGGATTCAGCCAGACTTCATCTTCCAGGTCCCAGTTACGGGTTGCCCTTTTACCCCAACGCTCAGGGTGGCGCTGCTTAGCCAATTGATACACCTTTTTCCGGTTATCCATGAGCGCTTTGGTTTCCCCCCGGTGCCGTTGACCCGGCGTGAGGAATTTAAGTCCGCTGTGCCGGTGATCTTCGTTGTACCACTGCGCAAAACCATGGACCCAGTTTCGGGCAGCCTCAACATCTGCAAATGGCTTGCATGGGTAACCGGGCCGGTATTTCAGGGTTCTGAAGATGGCTTCAGCAAACGGATTATCATCACTTACCCTTGGTCGGCTAAATGAGCTGACCACGCCCAGCCGTTTCAGGGTCGACAGCATGGTGCCGCCTTTCATGGCGCTGCCATTATCTGAATGCAGGACCAGCGGTCTTTCCATAGCGGCTATGCCGTGGCGAATACAGGCCTTGGTAATCATTTGTGAGGCATGCTCGGCAGACTCATTCTCATGAATTTCCCAAGTCACAATCATACGGCTATATATGTCTATCACCAGATACAGATAGTAAAACTGTCCACGCACTGGTGAGCGCAAAAACGTGATATCCCATGACCAAACCTGGTTCGGTCCAGTCGCACAATACGACGTTGGTCTATGGTTGCCAGCCTTGGCTGCACGCCCACGGTGGTGTTGCTGGCCCCTTTCGTGCAACACTCGGTAGAATGTCCTTTCGGACCCAAGATACACACCTTCATCCGCTAAAACAGGGACGATCTGACTGGGTGGAAGGCTTTTAAAGCGATCACTGTTACAGACGTCAACAATCGCCTGGCGTTCCTCTTCAGAAAGCTTGTTTCCGGGAGCTTCCCTGTTGGCATTGTTGCGGTTATCTGCTTGCACAGCATCCTCCCGTGCCCAGCGTTGTACCGTTCTTTCTGAAAGGCCAAGGGCTTCGCAGGCTTTCGACTGGCGGGCACCATCTTTCACGGCCTGTTTAATCAGGTTGACTGCGTTTTGGCGATCCGGGAGAGAGATCAATCGTCCTCTGGTTCCCCCCAGATCTCTCGGGCCTTTTTTGTGAGTACCAGCAAGGCAGCAGTTTCTGCTAACGCCTTGTCCTTGCGCTTGAGTTCACGCTCAAGCTTTTTGATAGTTTGCTTGTCTTTTTTCTGCTCAACATTCAGGGCCTTACGCTGCTCTGATGGACTGGCAGGCCTGGCCACCACGCCACTGATAAAGGCTGCTTTCCACTGCTGAATTTGTTCAGCAAAAAGGCCTTTCTTACGACAGTATTCAGCCATTTCTGCTTCGTTCAATGCCGCCGTTTCAATAATGACGGCCAACTGGTTTTCAGGTGCCCACTGATCTGGATTTTTTCCGTTGCCTGGCACAGATATTCCTTGAGATAAAGCTTTCTTTCGCCAAGTGTACAGGGTCGCATCAGAGATACCAGTATCACGTAC
Organism: Thalassotalea sp. G20_0; assembly: GCF_017744175.1. Classification (NCBI taxonomy): domain Bacteria; kingdom Pseudomonadati; phylum Pseudomonadota; class Gammaproteobacteria; order Alteromonadales; family Colwelliaceae; genus Thalassotalea; species Thalassotalea sp. G20_0. Next base: position 1,648 of record NZ_JAGHQV010000177.1, read on the forward strand.
CAGCTGAGAAACCGGCACATTATTGGGTGGCATCATTTTCTGAATGATGGACTCTTTGAACTCTTCTGAATAGCGGGCCATTGATCACTCACTGGCCGCCCCCTGTTTAGGTTTTTAAATTCAGGAGAGGCGACAACTATGTTGGCAC
>NZ_JAGHQV010000178.1:0-1764 GCF_017744175.1 Thalassotalea sp. G20_0
CCCCGATGCCGGCGAATGAAGCATAACCCGAAGTTGTGACATTGCTGTTCACCGCCGCGGTGTTGGCAACCGTTCCGTGAACCCGCCCCCCCCCGATGCCGGCGTATGCATAGCCACCCTCGGTTTTGACATGGCTGTTCACCGCCCGGATATTACTGACTGTGCCAGTATCATCAACAACACAGGCTGCTAACCCGGTCGGCTTCGCGGAATTTTTTATATTGGCACGAGTAAACTGAAGGTCACTGATGCTGCCTTTCAGAGTGTCAACAAAACAGTCAGACAGGCCGCTGATGGTATGGCACTGCCCATCGTACTCCCCGGTGAATGTGCCAATGGGTTTATGGTCTTTATTGACAACAATATCCGCTGTCTGTTGATATTTGCCGTTTAGTGGAAATTCGGGATCTCGACCAATCTTGCCCAGGTCTTCTGCATTATTAATCAGTTTCGAATTCGCATACTGAAAAGAGCTGGCCAGCGTGCCAAGGGCAAGTAGCCCTTTGGTTCCCTGACTCCCTTGATAGCGGGCCGTGGATGGCTGTTGAAGGGGTACGTATTTCGAGCCGGTTTCTTTTTCCTGAGCCTCTTCCCGGGTTTCTTTTGATGTCTGTGGTAATTCCGGTTTTGCATCCGGCCCGGGCAAACCGCTCCCGGACCAGGCATTGGCCATATCTTTCACCATGAAAAGGATGGAACTCGACGGCAGGATAGTTACTGTGGCCAGTCGCACAAGATCTTCCACTGCTTTGCGGGAATTGAAACCGAGGTGAGGATCTTCCGTTGGAATCAATGATTTCGCAAATGCTTTAGAAATAGCAACGCCATGGCCGAGCCAGGAATGTTCGTTGCCATTCCCTGAACATTGGGAAGCGCTGTCGCAAATTGGTTGCTGAATGATGGGTTGCTGAGTGGGTTGCTGAATCATAAACAGGGCTCTTGATGTTGTAATGCATTACAGTAAATTAGAGAGCACAAAAAATTACCGGGCACTCTCTTATTCGAAAATGCAGTGTCGTAAAAGTTCCCGGTTCATTTTTTTATTTAAGGGTACGTACTGAAGGCGTCGTGTTATTTTTATAAATGAATGGTGGTATATATTTGAATGATTGTATGACCAATGGAAATTAGCGAAAAAAGCTTTTTAATCACTCTATCTTATTTCTGCCAGTGATAATTATATTTTCTAATTCGTCTATGCAGTGACGTTAAATTTTCAAGGATATGTTTTTTTCTCTAATGGTAGAAAAAGTCACATCGTCGTTGATACCTTGGCCGGGTTCTTTTATTTTGCACCACCGGAAACAAATAAACAGGGAAACACCGAAGGAGAAAAGTCTGCACCTTATATGTGACAATTACGCCACTCATAAGCATCCGAAAGTTAAAGAGCCTTATATCTGGACAGCCAAGGCAAATGACATGCTGGAAAAGGTGGTTCGTGCGAATCGCCGCTTAAGCTCTAAACAGAATGACACACCAGGAGTCAGTGTCATCGGGGATCCCGTGCTGGCCATACAGTATCCGACAGTTTGTTGACCATGGTCAGGTTCTTTCCCAGTGTTCACCATGGGGCTGCTGCTATCTGTTGCCTACCCGCCGGTTCGTCATAGCTATCGCCAGAGTCAGTCCCATGTTCGGTCAGTACATGGTACACAGGGCTGCCTGGTCGGATGGGGTTTCCAGTGTTCGCCACCGGTTCACCACGGTTATCGTCAGAGTCAGTCCCATTCTCGGTCAGTACATGGTACACAGGGCTGCCTG
>NZ_JAGHQV010000179.1:0-1717 GCF_017744175.1 Thalassotalea sp. G20_0
TATCTGGGGATGTATTATCCAGGCGAGTAAACAGGTCATGCATGTGCTTTTCAAGATTTTTATTGGCATTGGAGACTAGAGACAACCTGGCACAGCATACCATTACTCCCCAGAGAGACATCAATATGTCTTGCTGAGAGAGCAGGGGGTTTTCACTGATTTTGTAGACAAGCGATTCGAACGTAGAGGTAACCACGCTCAGCTCAACGAGTTCACCCAGTTTCGCCATGGCCCACAGCAGGTTGGCGATACCCTGAGAATTAAATTGGTCTTTCTGTGCGTTCACGAGGGGCAACAGCACGGCCACGGCCTCGTTGAGTTCTGGTGTCTGCTCCTGCCCGTTGTCCACCAGTTTCGCCATGGCCCACAGCAGGTTGGCGATATCATGTGGGTTAAAGTTAGCTTTCTGTGCGTTCACGAGGGGCAACAGGGCGGCCACGGCCTCATTGAACTCTGGCGTCCGTTCCTGCCCGTTGTCCAGCAGTTTTGCCATGGCCCACAGTAAGTTGGCGATTTCCTGTGGTTTAAAGTTAGCTTTCTGTGCGTTCACGAGGGGCAACAGTGCGGCCAGGGCATCTTTGAGCTCTGGTGTCCGCTCCTGCCCTTTGTCCACCAGTTTCGCCATGGCCCACAGCAGGTTGGCGATATGTTGAGGAATAAATTGGTCTTTCTGTGCGTTCACGTGGGGCAACAGCGCGGCCACGGCCTCGTTGAGCACTGGTGTTAGCTCCTGCCCGCTGTCCACCAGTTTTGCCATGGCCCACAGCAGGTTGGTGATACCCTGTGGTTTAAAGTGATCTTTCTGTGCGTTCACGTGGGGCAACAGGGCGGCCAAAGCCTCTTTGAGCACTGGTGTCTGCTTCTGCCCGCTGTCCACCAGTTTCGCCATGGCCCACAGCAGGTTGGCGATTTCCTGTGGTTTAAAGTGAGCTTTCTGTGCGTTCACGTGGGGCAACAGCGCAACCAGGACCTCTTTGAGTTCTGGTGTTCGCTCCTGCCCGTTGTCCACCAGTTTCGCCATGGCCCACATTATGTTGGCGATTTCCTGTGGTTTAAAGTGAGCTTTTTGTGCGTTCACGTTGTGCAAAAGCGTAGCCACGGCCTCGTTGAGCTCTGGTGTCTGCTCCTGGCCGTTGTCCACCAGTTTCGCCATGGCCCACAGCAGGTTGGCGATATGCTGAGGAATAAATTGGTCTTTCTGTACTTTCACGTGGGGCAACAGCGCGACCACGGTCTCGTTGAGCCCTGGAGTCCGCTCCTGGGCGTTGTCCACCAGTTTCGCCATGGCCCACAGCAGGTTGATGATTTCCTGTAGGTTAAAGCTGGCTTTCTGTGCCTTCACATGGGGCAATAGTGTAGCCACAGCCTCGTTGAGCCCTGGAGTCCGCCCCTGGCCGTTGTCCACCAGTTTCGCCATGGCCCACAGCAGGTTGGCGTTTTCCTGTGGGTTAAAGTTAGCTTTCTGTGCGTTCACATGGGGCAACAGCACGGCTACGGTTTCATTGAACCTTGGTGTCTGCTCTTGCCCATTGTCCACCAGTTTCGCCATGGCCCACAGCAGGTTGGCGATACCCTGAGCATTAAATTGGTCTTTCTGTGCGTTCACATGGGGCAACAGCACGGCTACGGTTTCATTGAACCTTGGTGTCTGCTCTTGCCCATTGTCCACCAGTTTCGCCATGGCCCACAGCAGGTTGGCGATACCCTGAGCATTAAA